>JAGMAN010000051.1 GCA_023130215.1 bacterium | reverse complement strand
CGGCGCACATCAATGACTACCCCGGAAGCCCGGGCAGTGGGACCAAGAGCGCCATAGTTCTGAATATCTTCCTTGGTGAGAATGCCTATTCCTTTAGTCCGGGCATGGATTACCGGGTCATCAACTACTGCTCCTTTAAAAAGGTCCAAGGCAGGGACCAGATCATCCACCGCTTTTTCAATGGCCGGGATGTTGTTGTCTTCAATATCTCTTCTCACTCCTCCCACTTTCATCATGGCATAATGATTGCGGTTTCCGCTTATTTTTTCAAAAAGATCAAGGACAGGCTCCCGATACTTCCAGACCCACATCCAGACGGTATTATAACCTAAGAAGTGTCCTGCCAGTCCAAGCCATAGAAGATGGGAATGAATTCTTTCTAATTCTCCAACAATGGAACGGATATAAAGGGCTCTTTCCGGCACCTCCACCCCTCCCACATCCTCTATTGCCTGGACACAAGCGATGGGATGGGAAGTAGAACAGATTCCACAGATTCTTTCCACAAGAAAAGGAACCTGGTCATAAGTTTTTGATTCGGCTAACTTCTCAATTGCCCGGTGGTTGTAGCCAATCTCAATATCTAAACCGACTACCCTCTCCCCCTCCACATGCAGGCGGAAAAACTCCGGCTCTTCCTGAAGTGGATGATACGGCCCAATTGGAATAATCGTCTTAGCCACTGAAATCTCTCCTTAAAGGATACTGACCCTGCGGCGGATAGTCTTCAGCCATAAGCAGCTTCTTCAGATTAGGATGATTCCGGAAATTAACCCCTAAAAGTTCGTGAATCTCCCTCTCAATCCACTCTGTTCCAGTAATAATGGAAGTTAAGGATTCAATCTCCGGTTTCTCTCTATCCAAAAGTGTGCGCAGGCTGACTATCTTGCCCAGAGAATCGAAAGCGAAATGGTAAAGAATCTCAATGTGTTTTCGGGTATCTACTCCTGAGGCAGTGGCAAATCTTGCTTTTAGGTCTTTAAAGATGAAGCTGGCGGCTGAGGGGATATCTTCAGGCTTTAGGTCAATATAGATTCGCCGGGGAGACTTCTCATAGACTTTCAAAATCTTTTCCGAGAGTTTATCTTTTATTTCTTTAAGCACATTTTTTTTGATCATATTGCTTCCCTTTAACCCCATCCTTAAAATCCGCCCCTTTGAAGAAGGAGCCGGGTGGGAGTATTATTTTCCTCTTAATTTCTCTATCAACTTGACCAGGCCAGCAATCATTGCTTCCGGTTTTGGTGGACATCCGGGAATATAAGCATCCACTGGAATATATTTGTCAACCGGCTCAGGCATATTATAGCTACCCTTAAATATCCCCTGGCCGAGGGCGCAGGAACCAATGGCTACCACGAAGCAGGGCTTGGGAGCCTGTTCATAGAGTCTTTTTAGTCGCGGACCTGCCTTTCTGGAAACCGCTCCGGTAACCAGGAGAACATCAGCATGACGGATGCTTCCAACCTTGACCATACCGAACCTTTCTATGTCAAACCTGGGAGTTAAAGCATCTAAAATCTCAATATCACAATTGTTGCAGGACCCGGTGCAGATATGAAATACCCAGGGAGATTTCGTTAATGCCTTCAGTTTTAAATTCATTTTAGTTGACTGGTTAACCTAATTAATTAATTGGATTTTCCTTCTCTTTTCCTAATTCACTAATCACCTAAATTAAATTCCTATTAGATTCCCAAGAGAGCAAGGACTATTCCTAATACAGCCAGCCCGGTCATTGGCCCCCAGAAGAATTTCATTGCCTGGTCAATACGCACGCGTGGGGCAGTATTACGGATAAGAATAATAACTACCAGCAACCCCACATATTTAAGAACACCAAGCAGAATGTGTAGCCAACCATGGGCAAAATCAATCCCGCCACAGTAAATACAAATCAGAAACATTGGAACAACAAAAAGCATCATCGCCCGGGTTAGCTTATAAATCGCTAAGGGAGCTCCAGAATATTCAATATAGGTCCCTCCCATTATCTCCGTCTCCGCTTCCGCCATATCAAAGGGAACCAATGCCAGCTTGGCCTGCATACAGAGAATAGCAACTAAAAACCCAATTATTCCGGAGAGAGAACCTATGACAATTCCATGATTTAATTGATAACTCAATATCTCCCCCATGCGAATTGTTCCCGCCTTAATTACCGGGATAAGAGCAACCAGGATAAAGGGAAGTTCATAAGCTAAAATTAATTTCATTTCCCTGCTTGCTCCTAAAGAAGCAAGGGGATTGCGGGAGGCAAACCCTCCCATTATTACGGCTAAGGAGGGAATGGTTAAAAGATAGAGAACAACTATTAAATCGCCCAGGAAAGTCGTACTTGGAGAAATAATTGTTCTCCAGAGTAAAGTAGAGACGATAATAGTTGCAGACAGACCAAACAGGGGAGAGAGTAGAAAAGTTAGTCTTGAGCTCCCTTGAGGCACTATGGTCTCTTTCCCCATCAACTTTACAATATCATATAAAGGCTGCAAGATGGGAGGCCCCTTTCGCCAGTGCACCCGGGCGGTAACTTTCCTATCTATCCAGGAGGCCAAGAGTCCGACCGCTGCCGTGAAGAGAAAACCGGGGAAAATAACAAAATAACCTATGGATTTCAAAAGTTCCATCTTACTTTACCTCAGCTTCTACTTTTTCCCAGTGCCGGGCGTGGACGGCTAAATGCTCGCCCACAAAATAAATATCTTTTTCTGGGTCCTCTTCGACTTCCCGGTAGTCAACCATTCCTCCAACCGGACACTGTTGGACGCACAGAGGTTCTTCCGGCCCTTCCAGCCGGTCAAGGCAGTAGTCACATTGGGAAACTGCATAAGGGATAACTTCAGGAATAATTGTCCCAAAAGGACAGGCATAGGCACAGGATTTACAGGAGATACAGAGCATATTATATCGCTTCAGAGTTCCATCTTCTTGCTTCTCTAAAGCATCCTGAGGGCATGATTTAACACATGGGGCCTCATCACACTGACGGCAGATGATAGCGAAAGCAGCCAACTCTCGCAGAGAAATTACTCCCTTATTGTCCGGATGGTAGAAATAGCTACACGGCACAGCTACCTCCGGATGCTTTCTACATACCTCTAAATCGATAAATAACTTTTTCATTTAGTCCCAAACTGCTGGAAGGTCCTTTATCTTGTCATAAGTAAATACCGGGCCGTCTTTGCAAACATAGTATTTACCCATCATGCAGTGGCCGCACTTCCCAATTCCGCAGGACATATTCTTCTCCATGGAGAGATAAATCTGCTCTGGTTTATAACCTAAATCTATAAGCTTGAAAGTGGTAAACTTCATCATTATGGGTGGGCCGCATACCACTGCTACGCTGCCACCAATGTCAACCTTTAGGTTATCCAGGGTGGTGGTCACCAGTCCCACCTTTCCTTTCCAGGTTTTATCTCCCGCATCCACCGTTAGCCTGAGGGCTACCTTTTTCTTGTCTAACTTTGGCCACTCCTTCATAACCAGGTTCTTGTAAACAATATCAGAAGGGGTTCTTGCCCCATAGCAGAAGGTTATCTTTTGGTAGAGCTTAATGTCTTCTATGAGGGTGAGGAAGAAAGACCTGAGTGGTGCCAATCCCACACCCCCTCCTACGATCAAGACTTCTCTTCCCTTAAACTCATCCAGGGGATAACCTGCTCCATATGGTCCCCTGACCCCCACCTTATCACTGGGCTTTGCCTTGTGAAGGGCAGAAGTTACTTTCCCCGCATTCATCACGGTGAAATCCAATTTTTCCTTAACCTGGGGTGAAGAGGAAGGAGTAAATGGAGCTTCCCCTATCCCGGGCACCGTCAGTTCCATAAACTGACCGGTCCGGAAAGGAATCTCCTCTTTTGGCTTGAGAACAAAGGTCTTTATGTTTGGAGTCTCTTCAATTACCTCTAAAATTTCTGCAGAAACTGGTAGATAAGGATTTTTCATTTCCCTATTTTACTTAGCACTTCCCTCATATCTATCTTGCCTGGACAGGCCTGGATGCACCTTCCACATCCAGTGCAAGCGACTATATCAAAATTCTCTAAGAAGTAATCAAATTTATGAGCATAGCGGTGGCGAAGTCTCTCAGCCCTTCTCTTGCGAGGATTGGCTCCTCCGGCCACCTGAGAAAACTTAGGATATTGGCAGGCATCCCAGACCCGCACCTTTTCATAGCCTGCAGTTTGCTCTGCTCCTGAGGCTTGGTCGTACAACAGGAAGCAATAGCAGGTAGGACAGACCTGAACGCAGGCGGCACACTCCACACACTTCTCAGCCTCCGTCCTCCAGGCATCTACTTCAAAATTCTTCTTGAGAATCTCCTGGTAGCTCTTGCCTGCATCATACTCTTCGTTCTGCTTCTTAACCTGAGCCAGAACTTCCCCTCTAACATCATCCCGTTCCTTTACCATGTGGCTGGATGCTTCCCGAAAAGAAGCTTCACTCTCTCTTATTAACTCTTGGCCCCGGGAGGAGCCAACTTCCACCACAAATCCATCGGCAATCCTGGAGAGATTGAGGTCAAATCCAGTTTTAGGATAGGGACTTAAGTCGACCAGAGAGCAGAAACAGGAATCTGCAGGGGAGGAACAGTCGCTGCTTATAACAGTGGTATTCTCCCGGTTGGCTATGTAGAATGGGTCCTTAAAATCTCCCTTTTGGAAAATATTGTCCAGAACTTCTAACGCCTTGAGATCACATGCCTTGGGACCAATGAGAATAGTTTTCTCAGGAGTTTCCTTATTCGTCTTAGCGGTGGGATAACTGGCCACTGTCTCTTTCGGGTGGAAGAGGAAAGGCTTGATGGAGCCTGCAGCTCGAATTTGATCATATACTATATTCTCCAGCCCACCTGTGCCCGCTTGTGCCCGTAAGGGTATTGGGGTACTTGTGCCCTTTTGGGTACTTGTGCCCTTTGGGGTATTGGAGTTCAGCTTCTGCCAGTAGAGATTCTCCCCCGTTTGTCCGGGAGCATAGATAGCATTCTCCTTGAGTAGCTTTCTCAATAAATTATTGAAATCTTTAAACTTGATAAAATGCATATCTTGTGAAATTTGTCACAAACTGCGGAAAAAAATTAAAAGTTCCCCATCCACGTAAAATTTTACCATTCTTCTTTTTTTTGTCAAGAAAAAAACCACACATTGAATTTCTTTGCATCGGCTACGGGAATCTGATATAATCTGCTTGAATGAAAACCAGGAGCAGAAACCTTAAAGCGTTAATAGAGGAGAAGACCTCCCATAGAGTTCTTCGGATTGTCAGTGTTGCCGGGGAGGTAGCTCAGGAGATGGACTACTCTGCCTACTTAGTGGGAGGTGTGGTCAGGGATCTCTTCTTAGGAGTAGAGAATCTGGATGTTGACATTACCGTGGAGGGAGATGGGATAGCCTTCGCAAAGAAGCTGGCAGAGCATTTATCGGGAAGGGTAAAGGGTATAACTCGTTTTGGAACGGCTATAGTTACTCTGCGGGGTGGATTTAAGGTTGATGTAGCTACTGCCCGCCAGGAATATTATGAGCGCCCGGCTGCTCTACCGATAGTTGAGGCAAGTTCCATTAGAGAGGACCAGTTTCGTCGCGACTTCACCATCAACGCGATGGCCATCAAGCTCAATCCCGGGGAATTTGGGAAACTGATAGATTCCTTCGGTGGGGAAAGGGACCTAAAGAAAGGAGTGGTTCGGGCCCTTCACGACGGAAGTTTCATTGATGACCCCACCAGAATCTTCCGGGCAGTGAGATTTTCCGAACGTTATCAGTTTAAGATAGATGAATGGACAAAGAAGTTAATTAAGCAGGCGACCGATTTAGCTATGTTTGATGAACTGACCATTGAAAGAGTGAGGGATGAGCTTGTCTTAATCTTCAGTGAAAAGAATCCCGTGAGGGCGATAAAGAAGATGGCTGAACTGCATGAACTTAAATTTATTCATCCGAGAATCAAATTTAACAAGCAGTTAAGAAAGTTGCTTGGCAACCTAAAGGAGGTCTTAAATTGGTTCAGGTCCTCATTACCGAAAGAGAAACCCTCGCAGTGGCTCATTTACTTCTCTGCCCTTCTCCATAAATTAACTGTGAAAGAGGCAAGGGCTACTTGCCAGAGGTTCCATTTGAGCAGGAAAGATGAGGAGAAGGTGATTAGGAGTAAAGAGGGAATCTCCAGGAAGCTGAGACATCTTGGCAAAGAAAAGCTAAGCCCCAGCCAAATCTATTGCCAGTTAGAGAAATTGTCTCTTGAGAGTTTGTTAGTGGTTATGGCCAGGGCCAGGGCCAGCAGAATAGTTAGTGAGAGGGTTTCTCTTTACTTAAGAGAATTGCGTCAAGTAAAGTTAAAGGTAACTGGAGATGACCTGAAAGAACTTGGCCTTAAGCCCGGCCCACGGTTTGCCAAAATCTTGAAGAAGGCCCTCTATGCCAAACTGGACGGCTCCCTCAAGACTAAACGGGATGAGCTGAACTATGTGAAGATGAATATATCAAAAACGCCTTCAAAGGCTTGATAAATTTTATGTTTGTCGTTCCAAATAGATTTTTCGTGTTGAATCCGACGATGCTTGCTTTTCCAATCAATTAGTGCTCCCCATTCTTTATATTTAACAAGCCATTCAGAAAAAGGAAAAAATCGCTTGTTGCCTCTAACAACCTCTTGACAAACTCATTTTTTAATGGTAATGTTTAGGACAACAATACAATATGAGACCTGAGATATAGCTCAATCTATTCATTAGTGTTATTGGTAAACTCTAATGCACAAAAACCAATATTTTATGAACTGCGCAATACCTGCTATTACATATAAAAAGCGAACTAAATCAGCATATTACATTTGATACAAAAATGTTTTTGTCAGCTGTAACTAATTGATTTTGCTAGAGATATGATTTTCGTGGGTAGAATTTATATCGGGTTTATAATTTAGGCAAAAGCAGGGAAAATATCAAAAATACCTGAAAAAGAGAACTTCGTATATTAATTGTTAGGCACGAAAAAAAAGGAGGAGAACCATGGCATTAATCAAATGTCCAGAATGCGGTATTGAAGTTTCGGATAGAGCGGAGAGTTGTCCCAAATGTGCTTACCCAACTGCTGGAGGTGGAACAACGCAGGCCCATGGTGGTAAAACCCAAACCATTGAACAGACGTCAAAAAGGTATAAACTACAACAGCTATTATCAACATTTCTCATCATTGGTAGTGTTATTGTCATGATTGTGGGATTCTCTGGAGAATCCTCAGGTGCCGGGGCATTTGGTATGTTGGGTTTGATAGCTGGTCTAATCTGGTTCATTGGCGTAAGGTTCATTTCGTGGTGGCACCATGGGTAATAATTTGCCTAACAATGCGTTAGGCGTAAATGAATAAAGCAAAATTCACATACAGCATAGTTGCAATTGGCTGCCTAGTTGCTGGATCGCTGGTATATATTACGGCTCGTCCGTATTCTTTGCTTATGTTCCAATGGTTTGAACTTGTCGGTTGGAGTAAATGGATTTTTTTGTTGCGTACTCATCTCAGTAATTTGTTCGGTGGTTTGCCAAGAGTATTCATTCTCTCAGGTCCATTTGCATTGTGGGTTTTGAGCTATCTGATTTTTATTAAAGTCATCTGGTATGGAGAATCATCACATTTAAAGCATGTATGGTTTTGGGTGATTCCTATCCTTGCAATAGGGACTGAGTTACTCCAGAATTCTCCCAGGGTTCCGGGAAGATTTGATATTGTGGACATCAACGCGATAGTGATAGCTGTAATTATAGCTCGAATTATCATTCCAATTGAGAGGTATACATTGAAAAAAGAAAGGAGGTAATCCAAATGATTAGTAAAACCCATAATACGAGCGTTCTCAATAGGAATATTTTGTCTTTTGTTGTTTTGGCTATTTTCGTTTTCCTTGCTGTTGGCAGTGTCGACACCGATAAGGATACACAAAAAATTAAAAAACAGTCACCTGCTCTGGCTAAAGTTGATAAGTCCGCGGATATGCAGGAACAGCGGAAACAATTAATTGAAAAACTCATCACTCAAGGTATTTTTGCAAAAGTTGAAGTGCCCGGTTCGCTTCCGCGATTGTGGGTTAAACCCGCATTTTATACTTTGGATTTTGAAACGAAAGAAAAGTTCGTCAGTGTTGTATATGCATACTATTTCGATGGTAGTAATTACGGCGATACAGTACGTATTTTCGATAATATGTCAGGGAAAGAGGTTGGTAGTTATTCGCTAGCAGACCCCGGGCTCAGGTTAAAGTAAATGGCAGACGGTCGCCTAACCAGCCACTGCACCTGACCAAAAAGCTGCGCTTTTTGGCGGGTGAGTTCTAGCGTTCGGCGGAGCTGAGCTTTCGCTCAGTCCAGCCGTTATGCTTTGAAAAATAATATGGAGGAGGGAGGCAATGGAAAAAGAGAAATTTGTCTATTACAAAGAGGATGATATGTATGTAGGCTATCTCGAAGAGTTTCCGGACTATATGACCCAAGGGGAAACGCTGGAGGAATTGAAGCTAAATCTACTCGATATTTACAAAGAACTCACCAGTGGTCATATTCCTTCTGTTCATCATGTTGCGGAGCTTGAGATAGCATGAAGCGAAGGGATCTGATAAAACAGATTGAGAAGATGGGGTGTCTTCCCATCAGGCATGGAGGCAGACATGATTGGTATCAGAATCCCGTCACAAAAGTTTGCCAGCCCATTCCGAGGCATAGAGAAATCAAAGAGAGTCTCGCAAAGAACATTATTAAGAAATTGAAAATTTAGCATAACAAATTACTGGAGCGAACCAGTCACTCGCTTGCAATGGCAAGCAAAGATTCGTGCCATGGTCCCTCAGCTTCGCCGTTGAGGCTGTAGAATAAGTCAGAAATGTGAAAATTGACGAAATTTGAGATTTGTAACATGTTACAAAATAACAAGTTAAGTTTTTAACTTTTGCAATTTCTGTAAAGATAGGGTTTTTCTACAGCCTCGTTAGAAGCGTAAAATGAAAAAGAAACTCTCTGAAAAGGAAATCGACAAAATCGTAGTGGAACAAGCCGATGACAATTCGGCATGGGAAGAACCTATTCATATTCGCAAAACAAAGTTGACTTCTTTGTCTGTCCCTGCAGAGCTTGCTGCACGGGCAGCCTTCTTGGCCAGGTTGCACAGGGAAACGGACATTGAAAAGTGGCTCATGCACATTATTCAAGAGCGAATTGAGATAGAAGAAGTTGCTTTCGTTGAGGCGAAGCGTGATATGGCTGCAAAGGGTAACACCTAAAGATTTATTGAGAAGAGGAGCAGAATGGGACTATCGCAGCTTGTTATCTGGATACCGGCTTTTTTACTGGCTATAGCTTTTCATGAGTGCTGCCATGCCTGGATGGCTGACAGGCTTGGCGACCCAACGGCCAGGAGTCAAGGGAGAATCACTTTAAATCCAATTGCTCACCTTGATCCCATTGGGACGGTACTTATACCTTTGCTCATTATTATCACTGGAGGAGGATTTCTGATAGGATGGGCTAAACCAGTGCCAGTGAATCCCTACAATCTGCGTCACATCAAGCGTGACTATATGCTGGTATCATTAGCTGGACCGGCTTCTAATGTAGCTTCTGCAGTTATCTTTGCTTTCCTCTTTCATATGGCTGTTCTTGTCTCAAAAGCCATCCATCTACCGGGGGCTATTTGGGAGCCAGTGCGCCATTTCTTAATTGTGGCTGTTCATCTGAATCTTATCCTGGCCTTCTTTAACCTGATTCCGGTGCCTCCCCTGGATGGGTCGGGAATCTTGCAGGGCCTTCTGCCTGATAAATATGAAGAGATGTTCAGTCGGATAAGACCATTTGGCTTCATCATCTTGATTGCTTTGCTTATGATGGGTGCCCTTAATATAGTTTGGTTTATGGCTAGCAACTTGTCCATTTTTCTGCTGGGGGGAGGCTAATGGCCAAACAACGGGTATTAAGCGGTCTTCGGCCTACAGGAGAGGTGCACTTAGGAAATCTCTTAGGTGCTCTGAATAACTGGGTCCAGCTCCAGGATAAGCACGATTGTCTTTTCATGGTAGCCGACCTACATGCTCTCTCTTCTGAATACGCCGACCCGAAGCCGATCAGGCACAACATCAGGGAGAATGTTATTGATTGGTTAGCGGCTGGCCTGGATGTAGAGAAATGCACCATCTTCGTCCAATCCAGGGTGCCGGAGCATGCGGAGTTGCATCTTCTGCTCTCCATGATAACACCACTCGGCTGGCTGGAGCGTAACCCCACTTATAAGGAGCAGAAAGAGGAGCTAAAGGGTAAGGACCTATCCACTTATGGGTTTTTGGGTTATCCCATCTTGCAGACAGCCGACATTGTTCTGTATAAGGCTACCCTAATTCCGGTTGGCGAGGACCAGCTTCCTCATTTAGAGTTAGCTCGAGAGATTGTCAGGCGATTCAATCACCTTTATGGTCCGGTCTTCTTAGAGCCACAGCCAATTTTAACTCATATTCCCAAGCTTTTAGGCACTGACAACCGGAAGATGAGTAAGAGCTATCAGAACTATATTGCCCTAACTGATTCTCCGGATACTATTCGCAAGAAGGTTCTTCAGATGATTACCGATCCCGCCCGCGTCAAGAGAGGGGACCCGGGGCATCCCGAGATATGCAATGTCTATAGTTATCATAAATGCTTCAGCGAGGGGAAGATTTCTAAGCTGACAGAAGACTGCCGGACTGCAAAGATTGGCTGTACTGATTGTAAGGAAATGTTAGCTCAAGTCTTAATAAATTATCTAAAAGGGATACAGGAACATCGAAGCAGAATAAAGGATGACCCGGAGAAAGTAGATGAGATTTTAGAGGAGGGCAGTAAAAGAGCTAAGGCGATTGCTTCTGCTACTTTGAAAGAAGCTATGGCCGCCATGGGAATGTCCAATGAGCTATAAGGTGCAACTGGAAATCTTTGAAGGACCACTGGACCTATTGCTCTATCTCATCAAGAAAGAAGAGCTGGATATTCATCATATTCCGATTGCCAGAATTACCGAACAGTATTTGGAATATATTCGGATGATGAAGATGCTCAATCTGGATGTAGCCGGAGAATTTTTAGTCATGGCTGCCACTCTTATGCACATCAAATCACGCATGCTCCTTCCCGAAGAAGAGTTAGAAGAGGAGGAATTAGAGGAGGACCCAGGAGCTGAACTGGTAAAACAGCTAATTGAATACCGGAAATTCAAAGAATCGGCTGAGAAGCTGGAGATCAGAGAGATTGAGCAGGAGGAGATCTTCACCCGGGGCGGGGATGAGATGGCAGAGCTATCTCAGAAAGAAGGATTCTTGCTGGAGGCGAACCTCTTTGATCTGATCTCTGCCTTCTCTAATGTCTTAAAGACGGTCGGTGCAAGAGATGAGTTCACTGAGATTATGGATGAGGAGACCACTGTCAAGGAGAAGATAAGGGAAATCATGGATATGTTGAGGGTGAAAGTCTCCTTGAATTTTACTAAATTCTTCGTCGGACTGATAAGCAAGGTGGAGATGGTGGTTACCTTCCTGGCCCTATTGGAACTCATAAGGCTGAAGGAGATAAAGATTCGCCAGGCACGCAGATTTGGGGAAATAAGAGTATATAAAGCGGGTAATCAGTGATATGGAACTTCAGACTGCAAGAGGTATAATTGAGGCTCTGCTCTTTACCGCCGACAAGCCCATCTCACTGGAGGAGATAAAGGAGGTTTTGGAAGGCATAGACGGTAAGAGCATTCAGAGCTTGATTAAGAATTTGCAAGATGAGTATGGAAATCAGAGGAGAAGTTTCCGGATCGTTGAGGTAGCAGGCGGATTCCGGATGTCCACTCAACCTCAGTTTGGTCCCTGGCTTAAGAAGTTCTATAAGGTGCGCCACAGGGAGAGACTCACTGCCGCGTCCCTGGAGACCCTGTCCATCATTGCTTATAAACAGCCCGTTATCAGAGCGGAGATAGAATTTGTTAGAGGAGTGGACATAGCCGGAGTCTTACACAGCTTGTTAGAGAAGAGATTAATTCGGGTGATGGGAAGGAAGATGGTTCCCGGTCGTCCCCTCATCTATGGAACAACCGATGAATTCTTAGAACACTTTGGCCTGAAAGCTCTCTCTGAACTGCCCAGGATGGA
>JAGMAN010000050.1 GCA_023130215.1 bacterium | reverse complement strand
GGAAAAAGGCAAAGATGGGGTTGGACATGAGTGCGCCGAGCCTGAAGGAATTACGTCAGCAGATAGATAGGCTGGACACGAAGATTTTAGCACTTATCAATAAGAGGACCAAATTGGCCCTTGAGGTGGGCAAGATCAAGGCCAGGGAGAAGAGAAGATATTATGTTCCTAACCGGGAGAAAAAGGTCTACCGGAGACTGTTGAAAGAGAATAAAGGGCCTCTCCCCAATCAGGCCGTAAGAGATGTCTACCGGGAGATTATGTCGGCCGCTCTCTCCCTGGAGAAGCAGGCGGACAGCGGCAAGAAAAAATCCGCTCACAGCTAATGCCGAAACTCTACAGAGCTTACGTTTTAGGAAGCTCGGAGGAAGGACACAAGTGAAACAATTGGTGAGGGAAAATATCTTAGAGATTGAACCTTATCCACCCGGGAAGCCAATTAAAGAGGTGGAGAGGGAGCTGGGAATTAAAGAAGCCGTTAAGATGGCCTCTAATGAGAATCCCCTGGGTCCTTCACCCAAAGCACTTGAGGCCATGCGGCAAGCTATAAGCGACACTAACCTCTATCCGGATGGAAGTGCTTACTACTTAAAGAGGGCATTGGCTGAGCACTTAAATGTGGGAGAGGAGAATATAATCCTTGGCAATGGCTCAGATGAGATTATCAGGATGATTGTAGAAACCTTTCTCAATGAAGATGAAGAAGCAGTTATCGCTCAGCCGGCTTTTATCATCTACCAGATAGCTGTTAAGGTGATGAATGGGAAATGCAGGATAGTAAATTTGAGAAATTTCACTCACGACTTAGTGGCCATGGGGAAGGCAGTAAATGATAAGACAAAATTGGTCTTCATTGCTAATCCCAACAATCCTACCGGGACGATGGTCAGCGATGAGGAAGTGGGGACATTCATGAATAAAATCTCAGATGAGGTCATCGTAGTCTTTGACGAGGCCTACTATGAATACATCATTAGAGACGATTTCCCCCAGACCATTAACTATGTCCGGCAGGGGCGAAATGTCATAACGCTTCGCACTTTCTCCAAGATATATGGTTTAGCTGGACTCCGGATCGGATACGGCGTTGCCAGGGAAGATTTAATCAGGGATATGAATCGAGTTCGTCAGCCCTTTAATACTAACTGTCTGGCCCAGGTAGCCGCCCTGGCCGCCCTCAAGGATAAAGAGCACATAGAGCGCAGCAGCAGCATTAACCGGGAAGGGAAGGATTTTATTTATGAGGAGTTGGATAAGCTGAAAATTTCCTATGTTCCCTCTGAGGCTAATTTTATCTTAATTGACCTCAAGCAGGATGGAAAGGCTATCTCCCAGAAGCTGATGCAGGAAGGAATAATCGTTCGTCCAATGGGGATGTACGGTCTACCTGATTTCATCCGGGTTACCATCGGCACGATCCAGCAGAATGAGAAATTTATTAAAGCTTTGGAGGAAGCGATATGAAAGTAATGAAGTTTGGTGGGGCAGTTCTCCGTGATGCGGCTACCGTCTTGAAGGTCGTGGAAGTGATAGTATCCCATCAGGCAGAAAGAATAACCGTGGTTGTCTCCGCTTTGAGTGGAGTGACTGACAGCCTTCACCAGATGCTCAAAGAGGTAGAAGAGAATGAAAAGGCTATCAGGCCTCTCATGGCTGGATTGAAGAAGCAGCACGAGGAGATGGTCTCCGGGCTCATTTCAGATAAGAAAATCCTGACTGAGGCCCTGGCTGAGCTTAAAAATAAAATGGCTAAGTTGGAGAGGGTCCTTTACGGCATCGCTTATACCGAGGAAGTCACTGATAGGACTCGAGACTATGTGGTGAGTTTTGGAGAGAGGCTCTCGGCTCCCATTTTAGCGGCTTCCCTGCGAGATAAGGGACTGAGTTCCATCGCTTTCAATGCTGATGAAATTGGCCTCATTACCAATGGTGCTTTCGGCCGGGCTACTGCCCTCCTAAGCGAGGTGGAAAGTAACTTGCAGAAGACAATTAAACCGCAGATAGAGAAAGGTGCCGTTCCAGTAATCACCGGATATTTTGGCTGCGACCAGGATGGCCGAGCCGTCACCTTCGGGAGAGGAGGCAGCGATTACAGTGCTGCTATCATCGCCTATGCTCTTAAGGCGGAGGTCTTAGAAGTGTGGAAGGATGTGCCTGGCTTCATGAGCGCTGACCCTAAAGTAGTAAAGGAGGCCCGGGGGATACCGCTCATGAGTTACCAGGAAGCCGCAGAGTTAGCTTATTTCGGAGCTAAGGTTCTTCATCCTCGCATCGTGGAACCGTCCATGATGAGGGGGATTCCCATTCGGGTGAAGAACCTCTTTGCTCCCAATGAGGAAGGAACTCTGATTCAAGAAGTAAAGGAGAAGTCTGAGTGGGTGGTGCGAAGCGTGGCCATGAGGCCGGGTCTTTCCCTGGTGAACTTAGCCGGTCCGGCTATGGCTTATACTCCGGGATTGGCAGGCAGGGTCTTCACTGCTTTGAGTTCGGCGGGAGTCAACGTCTACACTATGGCGGCCTCTATGGCCAGCTTCTCTGTGATTGTGGACGCTCAAGATGTGAGAGGAGCCCTGAATTCACTGAGGGGGATGAAAGAAGGAGGAATTCAGGATATCTCTACCACCGGCGATATCTCTTTAATCTGCATTGTGGGAAAAGGACTACGGGAGACGAGGGGCATCGCCGCCAAGGCCTTCACCGCAATAGCCAAGGCTGGTGTGAATGTTGAACTCATCTCTGATGGAGGCTCAGATGTCGCCCTCACCTTCGTCATTAAGAGTCCTGACAGTAGCAAAGCCATGAAAGCTCTACATGAGGAGTTTATCAAGTGAAGACACAATTTATGGAGTCCAAAGACGACATAAGTTGTATGTCTGAACTTGCCCCCCCTTCTTGCTTTCGCAAGAAAGCAGGGGGGGTAATTCGCACTTATCACTTAGCTTCTCTAAGTGATGTGCTTATTAAATAGGAGGAAAGCATTATGGTAGGTAAAGCCATTAGAATGGAGAGAATAATAGATCGGAACTCAGGTCGGACAGTCATCATTCCCATGGACCACGGCGTAACCCAGGGGCCAATTGATGGGCTGAAGGATATAAAGACAACCATTGATAAGGTAGTAAATGGAGGAGCCAATGCTATCGTTGTGCACAAGGGACTGGTAAAGTCCGGCCACCGAGGAAGGGGCAAGGATGTGGGACTGATCATTCATATATCTGGCAGCACTACCATGAGCCCTGACCCCGATGCCAAGGTTCCCGTTTGCACAGTGGAGGAAGCCATAAAGTTAGGCGCAGATGCTATCTCTATCCATATCAATTTAGGAGCAGAGACCGATGGGATAATGCTTCAGCATCTTGCCGAAATCTCCAGGACCTGCCAGGAATGGGGAATGCCTCTTCTGAGCATGATGTATACACGGGGGGAGAAGATCAAGAATGAGTTCGATGTTAAATTTATAAAGCACGCCGCCCGGGTGGGAGCAGAATTGGGAGCCGACTTAGTTAAGGTCCACTACACTGGAAGCGCTAAGAGTTTCCGGGAAGTGGTAGAGGGCTGCCCGGTTCCGGTGGTCATCGCCGGGGGTGAGAAGGTAGAGACAGATAAAGATATATTGGAGATGGTAGATGGGGCCCTAAAGGCAGGGGCGGCTGGAGTGTCCATTGGACGGAATGCATTCCAGCACGAAGACCCTACTGCCATGATCAGAGCTATTGGAAGGATGGTGCATGAGAAGGCCTCCATAGAGGAGGCAATGAAGGAACTGAAGGGCTAAGAGATATGAAGAAGGTATGGGTTAACTGCTCTCCCTGGAACAAGCAGGTGGCTATCACTGCCTTAGAGAGCGGGGCGGATGCTCTGGTTGTAGCAGAGGGGTATGGAGAGAATGTCAGGGAATTAGGTTTGATAAAGACGGTAGCCAAAGACGGAGATATAAAATTGGGGAAAGATGTCATCCAATTTGAGATAAGGGGTAAGGAAGATGAAGAGGAAGCCGTTAAATTAAGTAAATCCAAGACCCTCATCCTGAAGATGAAAGACTGGAAGATAATTCCCTTAGAGAACTTAATTGCTCAGACGGAAGGTCTCTTCGTTGAGGTGGGAAGCAGCCGAGAGGCAAAGACGGCTTTAGGAGCTCTTGAGAAAGGAGTAGACGGGATCCTTTTAAAGACGACTAATCTAAATGAGATTAAGAAGACGGTGAGTTCAGTGAAGAATGTAGCCGAGAAGCTCAAATTGGAAGTAGCTCAGGTAACTAAGGTCAAATCCCTTGGCTTAGGGGATAGGGTCTGCATTGATACCTGCACCAACATGAGAATCGGAGAAGGGATGTTAGTGGGAAATAGCAGCAGTGCCATGTTCTTAATCCACTCAGAGAGTGTGGAGAATCCTTATGTTGAGCCGAGACCTTTCCGGGTAAATGCTGGTCCGGTGCATGCCTATACCCTTTTGCCGGGAGGAAAGACTAAATATTTATCTGAGCTTAAAGCAGGAGATGAGACCTTGATTGTTAGTCATCAGGGTAGAACTCAGTTGGCGGTGGTAGGAAGGGCAAAGGTGGAAAGACGACCTCTGCTACTGGTAGAAGGTAAAGTGAAAAAGCGCAGAATCAGCCTCATTCTCCAGAATGCGGAGACGATAAGATTGGTTAATCCTGAGGGGAAGCCGATCTCGGTGGTGGCTTTAAAGAAAGGCAGCCTGGTGTTAGCCTATTTAGAAGAACCGGGAAGGCATTTTGGAATAAAGATCGAGGAGACGGTAGTTGAGAAGTAGCGAATGAAAAGAGTAGCCATCGTTGGTGTGGGCCTTATTGGAGGCTCAATTGGACTGGCTCTGAAGAAGAGGCATCTGGTTAAAGAAGTTATTGGAATTGGCCGCCGGAAGGAGTCCATAGATGAGGCTCTAAAATTGGGAGCAGTGGACAGGGCAACTCTTGACCTTGAAGAGGGAATGAAAGACGCTGATTTATGCATAGTAGCCACTCCGGTAGATATAATCCCTGAGATGGTTAAAAGAATGCTCTCCCACTTTCCTCAGGGAGCCATTATTACTGATGTAGGGAGCACTAAAGAACAGATTGTAAAGGAAGTGGATAAGATACTGCACCCCAAAGGGCACAAGCCGAAGGCAGTCTCATTCGTAGGTGGACATCCAATGGCCGGTTCGGAGAAGAGGGGAGCGGAATCCGCCGAGGCGGACCTATTTGAGAAAAGTGTGTGCATTTTGACTCCGGGAGAGAAGAGTTCGTCCGAGTCTTTAGATGTAGTTAGGTCTTTATGGGAGAGTATAGGAGCAGAGGTTTTAGTAATGAAGCCGGAGGAGCATGACTTCTTAGTAGCGGCAGTCAGCCATCTGCCCCACCTCGTGGCCAGCGCCTTAGTCAATTTAGTGGGTGAACTGAAGGAGAAAGATGAGCGCATTCTATCCCTGGCAGCTAGCGGCTTCAAAGATACTACCCGCATCGCAGGTTCCTCCCCGCAACTTTGGCAAGACATCTGCCTCACTAATAAGAAGAACATAGCCGCTATGATAGATAGGTTAATGACTCTAATTGATGGAATGAAAGAATGCATCCTGGAAGAAGACAAGACAGCGCTCCTCGGGGAACTTGAAAGAGCCAAGGCGCTACGAGATCAACTGGGATAAGCTGTGAAAAGTTTGGTCAGGGAATTAACTGAGTAAGTGTAGTTAAAAGCATGGGGAATCTAAAGATTAAACCTGTTAAGAGATTGGAAGGGAAGATTAAAGTTCCCGGGGATAAGTCTATTTCTCATCGGGCGGTGATGATCGGGGCTTTAGCTGAGGGGAAGACAGAGGTAGAGGGTTTCCTCAATGCTGAAGATTGTCTGAATACAGTTAGGGCTTTTCAATCCATGGGGATCAAGATAGAAGGGATGGGAAGTGAGAGGCTGAGCATATTTGGGCAGGGATTAAGTGGCTTATCTGAGCCAGGCGATATCCTGGATGTGGGCAACTCGGGAACGACCATGCGCCTTCTTCTGGGGATACTGGCTGGACAGAACTTCTCAGCTATCATCACTGGTGATGACAGTCTCAGGCAAAGGCCTATGAAAAGGGTGACTGAGCCATTGAAGGAGATGGGGGCTCTTATTTCTGGGCCTGACCAGGGAAATTTAGCTCCCCTGACCATCAGAGGAGGAAATTTGAAGCCCATTAATTACCACTGTCCTATCCCCAGTGCTCAGGTTAAGTCAGCTATTCTCTTAGCTGGTCTCTATGCAGAGGGAGAGACCTCAGTCACTGAACCAGCCAAATCCAGAGACCATACGGAGAGGATGCTGAAGCTATTTGGGGCAGAGGTGGCAGTAGATGGTCTCAGAGTATCGGTCAGGGGGAAGCCTAAATTAACCGGGCAGAGCCTCACTGTTCCCGGAGATATATCTTCAGCCTCTTTTATTATGGTAGCCGCAGGTATGATACCCGGCTCCCGGGTTACCATTACTGATGTGGGAATCAATCCCACTCGAAAAGAAATCTTGAAGACCCTGGAGACCATAGGAGTTAAGATAAGCCTTTCTCAGGTAAGGGAGAATCTCGTTGAACCGATGGCAGATATAACCGTGGAGGGGAATGAGCTACAGCCGATAGATCTGGATAGTGAGGTGATCGCGCGAATAATAGATGAGATCCCAGCCATTGCTGTTGCTGCCACCGTGGCTAAGGGGCGGTCGCAGATTAGAGGAGCCTCTGAACTACGCGTTAAGGAGACGGATAGGCTGAGGGCTTTAGCTACTAATTTAACTAAGTTGGGGGCCAGGGTAGAGGAAGGGGAGGATGGGTTAATCATCCAGGGTGGAAGACACTTAATTGGAACCGAGGTGGACAGCTTCGGCGACCACCGCATGGCCATGGCTATGGCGGTGGCTGGGCTGGTGGCTGAGGGAGAGACCACAGTCACCAATACCGATTGCATTAATACCTCTTTCCCAAAGTTCATGGATACCCTTGAGAGAATCGCTGTTTATTAAATATGAAGAGGGAATTGACCATTACCATTGATGGGCCGGCTGGTTCAGGGAAAAGCACCATTGCCAAATTAGTAGCCAAGCATCTAAATTATCTTTACATTGATACCGGAGCCACCTACCGAGCGGTTACCTGGAAAGCTATGCGGAATGGTGTTAATTTAAAAGATGAAGAGGCGCTGGTCAGGCTGGCCGTTGAGACTGAGGTCGAGCTCAGGAAAGCAGAAGATGGACTGGAAGTCTATGTTGACGGTCAAAATGTCACCGGGGAGATCAGGATTCCTGAGGTGACCAATAATGTCTTTTACCTGGCCAGGTTAGCTGGGGTGCGGGAAAGGATGGTTAACATTCAGCGGGAGATGGGCAGGCAGGGCGCAGTAGTTGTAGAAGGAAGAGATATTGGAACGGTTGTTTTTCCCCAGGCAGATTACAAATTCTATTTAGATGCCTCTCTGAAAGAGAGAGCCAGACGGCGGTTCAAGGAACTCAGTGCCAGAGAGCATAAAGTCGACCTCAAGCAGGTGGAGAAGGAAGTTAAGGTTCGTGACAATGAAGATGAAGGTCGGGAGATTGCTCCTCTAAAAATAGCTGAAGGAGCCATTGTTATTGACTCCACTGAGATGAGAATTGAGGAAGAGGTCTCTGCGATACTGAAATATATTAGGGAGAATTAGGATTTTGTGTTTGTTTAGAGTTTAGGATTTCCCTGAGCGTAGCGAGGTTAATGTTTTACTCTTTTGCTTCCATCACCTGCTTTATTCTTTTTAAACTTCTCTTCGGTTTGAGGGTGGAGGGGGAAGAGAATATACCGAAGAAGGGGCCTGCTATAATTGCTCCAAATCACATAAGCTTCCTCGACCCGGTAGCCATAGGGGCGGCTATCCGACGTCCTATATACTATATGGCCAGGGATGACCTTTTCGCTATTCCTGTGCTTGGATGGTTAATCAGACACCTTAATGCCTTTCCAGTGAAAAGGGGTAGCCCTGACCCAAAAGCGATAAAGAAGGCTTTCAGGATACTAAGAAGGGGTGACCTGCTGCTTGTCTTTCCAGAAGGAAGGCGAAGCCTGGATGGGAAGCTACAACCTGGCCATCCGGGGGCAGGTATGCTCACTTTCCGCTCCCGGGCACCAGTCATCCCCACTCTCATAGTGGGCAGTGAAAGAGCTTTGCCGGTAGATGCCCACTGGATTAGAACGCACAGAATCAAGATTCGGTTTGGTAAACCCATCTTCTTGAAAGAGTTCCCAGAGCCTAAGAATCGACGGCAGGCATATCAGGCTATAAGTGATAAGATAATAGAGGAAATAAAAAAGTTAACAGATGGAGATTGAACTGGCTTCCCATTCCGGGTTCTGCTTTGGTGTTAGGCGGGCAATGAAGTTAGCCTTCCAGGCAGCCAAAAAGACACGTCTTACGAGTGCTGCAGCAAGCGAAGGAGGAGTCTATTCCCTGGGCCCACTTATTCATAATCCTCAGGCAGTGGATGAGCTCGGACAAAGAGGAGTGAAGGTCATTGAAAATTTAAATCAAGTTGAAGGTGGACGCCTAATCATTCGTTCTCACGGAGCTTCACCCTCTGTGCTCGCTGGAGCCAGGAAGAGAGGCTTGGAGGTTGTAGATGCTACCTGCCCTTTGGTGAAAAAAGTTCAGGATTTAGCTAAAATTCTTCGGGATGAAGGTTACACTGTGGTGATAGTGGGAGAGAGGGACCATTACGAGGTCAAATCCCTCCTCAGCTTCGCTGGCAAGGGAGCAGTGGTTGTGGAAAGTCCTGATGAGGCAAGGGAACTGGAAGCAGGAAAGAGAATTGGTGTTCTCTCACAGACCACCCAGTCAATGGAAAATTTTAAGATGGTGGTAGGAGAATTGGCGCTAAGGGCAGAGGAGATAAAAATCTTTAATACCATCTGTGAAGCTACCCGCAAGCGACAGCAATCCACCTTAAATTTAGCCAGGCAGGTGGACCTCATGCTCGTCCTGGGAGGATATGAGAGTGCCAATACTCGTCGCCTCGCCCAGGTCAGTGAACAGACTGGAACCGAGACCCATCACATTGAAACGGCCCAGGAAATAAATTTGCACTGGCTCAAGGGTAAGGAAAAAGTGGGAATTACCGCCGGTGCCTCAACGCCGGACTGGGTA
This sequence comes from bacterium, assembly GCA_023130215.1. Taxonomy (GTDB): domain Bacteria; phylum NPL-UPA2; class NPL-UPA2; order NPL-UPA2; family JAGMAN01; genus JAGMAN01. Next base: position 4,711 of record JAGMAN010000050.1, on the reverse strand, counting down.
ATTGAGGAGGTGATGAGGAAAATTAAAACACAGCCACTTTTTCAACCTTCTTTCAACCTCTCCAGCATGGCATAAGGAAGCTTAATCTTCCCCATGAGAATCTTGCCCTTAGCCGGACCATGGCAGTCGGAACCACCGGTGGGGATAAGACCATATTCTTGAGCTAAGCTCCGATATCTATCTGCATCCTGATTAATATAATAGACTTCAATCCCCTTAAGACCATCTTTGACCAATTGAGGAATCAATTCATCGCTATTCAGTATACCGGGATGAGCTAAAACGGGAATGCCCCCTACTCCTGCAATTACATCTATTGCTTCCCTGGGAGTAAATCTATATTTTTTAACATAAGATGGACAGTTATCACCAATATACCTCCGGAAGGCTTCCTCCACTGAATTAACATATCCAGCCTGAATAATAACCCGGGCTAAATGAAGCCGTCCAATAGCTCCTACCCCAGCCAGCTTCTGCACATCCTGAAAGGAGATATCCACCCCAAACTGCTTCAGCCTCCCAACCATCTTCTCGGCTCGCTCACTTCTTATCTCTTGCAATTCAGTTAATTTAGCCCGAAACTTGTTGTCTTGCCAGTCAACATAGTAGCCTAACATGTGGATTTCTTTATTATTCTTTTCTGCCGTCAGCTCTACTCCGGGAACTATCTCCAGTTGATACTTGGATGCCGAGGCAATGGCTGGCTCTACCCCGTTGACACTATCGTGGTCAGTGATGCCAATGGCAGATAAATTGTTCTTGAGAGCACGCTTGACAACCTCATCCGGAGAGAAACTCCCGTCAGAGAAGTGAGTATGGATATGGAGGTCAACCCATCTTTCGCTATGGTCGTTTTTCATCTTTTATTGTGTCTAAAATGCCGTTTACGAACCGGCCAGAGTCCTGAGTAGAATATTTCTTGGCAATCTCAATGGCCTCGTTTATGGTTACCTTGGGAGGAATTTCATCTAAGAAGAGAAGTTCATAAGAAGCAAACCTGAGAATGTTTCTATCCACCGAAGCCATGCGACCGATGTCCCAGTTATCAGCATGTTTTCTCAATAGAGCATCAATGGAGGATAAATTCTCTATGGTTCCGGTGACCAGTTTTATGGCAAAGGAGCGAACTTCTTCCTTGCAGGGATAATTCTCCCAGAAGCCGGATAAAGTCTCCTCTGGCTTCTTCCTGGCGACCTCCATTTCATAGAGGACCTGCAAAGCTACTTCTCTCGCCCTTCTCCGCTTACCCATCTTTTCAAGAAACCTATCACCCTTTTGGGCTCTGATGGTGGCCCTAATAACTTTCTTTGAACCGGTCGCAATTTGCGATTTCCGATTTTCCATCTACCGCGAAGCAGTGCTGTTTCACCGTATGTTGGAATTTTAACAGACAAGGGGATGAAAATCAAGAAAAAATAGGATTTTTGGGGTTTATCCCTTCCTTTCTCCGCATCCTCAGAAACACTACTATCTAGTCTTGCTCACCCTTAGCCTTAATTCCCCATTCATGCTTCTTCCCCAGAACCCTTAAGAATGCCTCTACCACTTCAGGATCAAACTGTTTTCCCGATTCCTTCTTTAACTCCCCAATGGCTTCTTCTTTTGTTAAAGCTCTGGCATAAGGTCTTTCTGTAGTCATAGCATCAAAGGCATCAGCCACAGCCATAATCCTGGCTTCAATGCGAATTTCACCAGCCTGTTTATTGTCAGGATAGCCCTTCCCGTTGTATCTTTCGTGGTGCTGCCTGACGACTTCAATAACACCATCCAAGAAACCAAGAGGTTCTAAGATCTTTGCTCCCTTCAAAGCATGAGTCTTTACGTTTTCCCACTCTTCTTCAGTCAATTTGCCTGGTTTGGTCAGTATGTAATCATGAACACCGATTTTGCCGATATCATGTAACTTGCCTGCTCTTTCAACGACTTCAATCTCATGTTTAGACAGCCCCATCTCTTTAGCAATGGCCACAGCATATTGAGTGACGTGTTCAGAATGGCTTTTTGTATAATGGTCCCTGGCATTAACAGCTTCTGTCAGGGCTTCGATTGTGTTCATATATAACTCTTGTAATTCATTATAAAGATTGACATTGCTTATCACTAATGCTGATTGAGCCGCTAATGCTTCCAGGAGATCAAGGTCTTCCTGCTCATAGGGCTGGCGATTGCGTTTATTGTTGACATTGATGACACCCAATACTTTGTGGTTTATTTTAATGGGTGCGCTTATTAAAGATTTCGTATAGTATCTTTCATGGCTGCGCCTGGCAAAGCGGGGGTCTTTTTCCACATCCAGGACTAAAATGGCTTCTTTGTGTTGAGCAACCCAGCCGGATATCCTCTCGCCTGTTTTAAGATGGGTTTCTTTAATTATATCTTCTTCCAGGCCTTTAGCCGCATGCATGGTCATCACATTTGACTTTGGTTCAAAAAGGAGAATAGAGCCAATTTCTGAATCCAGGTCCTCTGTGGCTTTGTTGACAATTACCTGTAGAATTAAGTTTAACTTGTCTCCCTTTTGTGAAGTTAAGATATCTATAGCTTCCCGGCTTATACTATAAACATGCTGCAGCTTTGTATGCTCTATCTCAAGCTGTCTTTTGAGTTGCTTAATCTCTTCTTCTTTGCTGTACATAAGGCACCTCCGGTTTATTCCCATTACTTCTCTCTTCCTTAATTTTAAGCTGCTCTTTCACATTCCTGATGATTTCCTTCTGATATTTGTCCTTCATATCGACAAACTGCAACCCTAATCTATATTTTCCAGTTTCAGTTTGCTTTATCCAGATAACTTTCGCATCAGCATGTATGGGTAGCGTAGCTTTTAACCCACCACCAATTGGCTTGTTAACCTGAATTTCTAAAACATCTCCGGGAGAAATGTGCCCCTCAGCTTCAAAGCAGATTCCACCGCCGCTTATATTCTTTGTGGAAGAACTTTTAATCTCCGTGGCTTTGGAAGCCTTGTAGAGCAATCCCCATTCTTCTTCCACACGGGGATATTTTCTTCTTTCCTGCCCTGTGTATGTTTTTGTCATTGGCAATTCTCCTATTTATTAACCCTTGTCAATTACCAGCTCTAAACGAAGATATTGATAATTACGGCCTTACCCTGTTACAATAGGGTGATGCACCATAGGTTGTGACGAAGAGATCGTATAATTTTCCTTCTTCTTCCTTCCAGTTCTTCAAAAACTGAATATACCTGAAAAGACATTTCTCCTTTTTCAGGAAACCTTTTATATGATGATTCTTGCTCTTCCGTCCCAGGTGTTCTCTTAGCCTCTTATTGATATTCATAGTTCTCCCGATGTAAACAATATTTGTCTTGCCCTCAGGATACTCTATCTCTCTGCTATTCAGCCGAAACTCATAAATCCCCGGGCAAGACGGAGCATTGCTCTGGACTGATTCAATTGTCAAAGGATAAAGCATCGAGAAATTCGCTGAAAGAGGCGGATATTTATATCCTGAAAGCCTTCTCTTCGCAGGAGGAATCCCCATATCCTTCCGGCAATGACCCACTGTGCATCTGGAAAGTGAGAGCCCATATTCTTTTTCTAACTTAGCCCTTATCTTGTTGTCTGTTAAGGGTCTCTTTAACCTTCCAGACTCTATATCCTCATTCTCTTTGTCAAGGAGCTGTTTTATAAGTCTTTTATTTATATCCCTTTGGGTTGGAAAGAACGACCTTAATATCTTTTCCTCACCAGAAGGTACAATTGCTGAAAGCTTATTTACAAGTCTTGAGATCCAGCTAATATGTATTTTGGATGATTCATTCCCATTTAGCCAGTTAGCAAGTTGAACCTGACTGAACGGCACTAAATCAACCGGGTTCCCTGTGCTCAAGAACTCCTTTTGATGTTCAATGAGCCCTTCTATTATTTTGTGTGTAAGCTCATTCCTTGAGCCTATACGCCTCAATTTGTAAAAGAGCTTTAAATGTGGAGTTCTACGAATACTGTATATTTTATTAAACCCGTTATATGCATATCTGACACTGAAATCCTTATTGCTTTTTACTATCTCAGCGATTGCCTTAGACGATCTGCCTGTTTTCTCATGAGATATACCTGACCTTGAAAGGCGTTTTATAATTATTGCAGAGCTATTATTGCCCTCGTGATTACCTCCGTCTCTTGACAATTTCTTAAAAATGGCTGAACTCTCCACCTCTTCGATAATATTCTTATAGCTTCCCAGGGGCAGCTTGAGAAAATTGGCAAAGATAACCCTGCCAACAAACCGTGCGTGTTCTTTACTCCACTTCTGCAATGTCTATATCCAGATTTATTATTAGGCCTGGAAAAGCAAAAAACCCAAACTCTGCGTTTCCTCCGCAAGAAATCTGGGCCCTGGTTAAAGATGCCTTGATATAACCTCTGAGGCATCAAGGCTAAACTTTTCTTAGAGTTGCTTGCTTGCTTGCTTGCTTGCTTGCTTGCTTCTGCAAACACCATAGCAATCATACCTCATCATTTCTTAACTTGCGACTATTATACCTGTATGTAGATGATGCCAACCCATTTTCCTTGCAGGCTGTTGCACAGTATGATTTAGTAAATACTAAGAAATACTTAGCAATCACATCAAAAAAATAATACCATCATGACGAGGCAGTGAAGATAACCCACAGTATATCTGCTTTTTTCTTTCCAATGTTCACCGCTTTATGCGAATTGGTTGAGCGGTAGTAAACACTATCTCC
>JAGMAN010000005.1 GCA_023130215.1 bacterium | reverse complement strand
GGCAAGCGAGAAAGACCAACTTAAGGCCTTTGGTAAGATTGGAGGCAGGAGATATTTCTTAGAGAAAAGATTGATGCTTACTTCATCTTACAAATTAGAGGCCACTGATGAGAAGAAGATAAATCGCGAAAGGACTAAACATAATCTCAGAGGAGGTTTTGATTATATCTTTGATCTTCCCTGGCTCTCTAAGATTATAACCAGGGGAAGCTGGGGTGAGAGGGATACCAAAGAAGAAGAGGAAACAGACGAGGATTACGACTATGAGTATTGGAGCCACTATGCCAGGACGGTACATAAAATTACCCCAGGACTAAAGACAGACTTAAAATATCAGTATTTCAAAAAAGACTATCTCACAGCAGACTTAGACCATCGCGGGTTTTATATTAAGAACACCTGGGCATACAAAATCCTGGATGATGAAAGGAATAAGATTGTCCTTAACCTTTTTGGCCAGCACAAAGATGTAGAATATACCCTGAAGGCAGGCAATGATTACCAGAAGGAAACAGCCGAGGTCAAAGCTACTTACCAGAGAAAGAAGAACCTGCCTGCCGGACAGGCTGGCCTGTCTGCCGGACAGGCAGGCTGGAAGACTTCCGCCTCTTTGCAGGGGAATTTCTATGATTTCAATGATGCAAGCAAGGATAAGAAAAGATATTATGTTAAGCTATCCGGTGAGAAGTTGTTTAAAGATGGAGACTTGGTCTTATCAATAGATCTCAAATATAGATGGACAGATTACGATGAAAAGAATGATACCGAGCAAGAGGCGGTGAGAGTAGCATTTAAGCATAAATTTTAGGAGAAAGCAGAACAAAATAATCCTTGCCAAATAAGCAAATCTGCATTATTATATTTTCAGCAGAAAGTTTCAAGGGAGTAAAAGATGGATCAAAAAACCGCAAATATACTCAAAATCAGATTGGGCGATGAGGATTATCAGAAACTTGTTGGAATAAATAACTCCACGCTTCATCAATTCATTGCTGAATATATAAAATTATGTAATCCTGATGAGGTTTTTGTCTCCACAGATTCAGCCGAGGATACCCAGCGCATCAGACAAGCGGCAATAAGAGACGGAGAGGAGAGGGAGCTTGCCATAAAGGGCCACACGGTCCATTTTGACGGCTACCGGGATCAGGCAAGGGATGAGAAGAATACCAAATTCCTTCTACCCAAAGGTGTTGATTTAGGACCCAACATAAGCTCCATAGACAAAGAGGAGGGCTTGGAAGAAATTCGTGCTTTTCTAAAAAATATTATGCGTGGTCACCGATTATATGTCCAGTTCTTTTGTTTGGGCCCAACAAATTCTGAATTCTCCATACCGGCTGTTCAGCTTACCGATTCCAGCTATGTAGCCCACTCACAGAATCTGCTTTATAGGCTGGGATATAAGGAATTCAAAAAGTTAGGTGATTCCGGCTCCTTCTTCAAATTTGTTCATTCGCAAGGGGAGCTGGAGAAAGGGGTAAGTAAGAACATTGACAGACGCCGGGTATACATCAATATCGGTGAAGACATCATATATAGTGTGAACACCCAGTATGGCGGTAATACCCTTGGACACAAAAAATTAGCCATGCGGCTGGCAATAAACAGGGCATCAAAAGAATATTGGCTAACAGAACATATGTTTCTTATGGGAGTCCATGGCCCAGGAGGCAGGGCAACCTATTTCACCGGGGCATTTCCGTCTCTCTGTGGAAAGACTTCTACTGCCATGTTGGAAGGGGAGACTATAGTGGGAGACGATATAGTCTATCTCAGGGAAAAGGGTGGTCAAATACGGGCAGTCAATGTGGAGAAGGGGATATTTGGGATAATAAAAGGGGTAAACTCGAAAGATGACCCTATCATATGGAAGGCATTTCAGTCAACGGGTGAAGTTATATTTTCAAATGTGCTGGTTACGGAAGAAAAAGAGGTCTGCTGGATTGGTAAGGATGGAGAAGTCCCAAAGAATGGTATCAATCACTCAGGCCAATGGAGCCCAGGGAAGAAAGATAGTCAGGGTAACGAAATACCACCTTCGCATCCAAATGCCAGGTTTACCCTGGATATGAAACTCTTAGGGAATCTGGACCCAGAGCTTGATAATCCTGAAGGTGTTGTGGTGGGCGGGATAGTCTATGGAGGAAGAGACTCGGATACCTGGGTGCCTGTGGAGGAGTCTTTTGATTGGAAACACGGCGTAATCACTAAAGGGGCATCGCTTGAATCGGAAACTACAGCTGCGGCCCTGGGAAGAGAAGGTGTTAGAAAGTTCAATCCTATGGCGAACTTAGTTTTCCTTTCCATATCTATAGGCAGATATATAGAAAATCATCTGAGTTTTGGCGCCAAATTGAAAAACCCGCCTCCTATCTTCTCCGTGAATTACTTTCTGAAAGACGCTCAGGGGAGATTCCTGAATGATATGGCTGATAAGAAGGTGTGGCTTAAATGGATGGAACTGCGTTCACATAAGGAAGCCGGGGCCCGAGAGGCACCTACGGGCTTTGTACCGGAACATGAAGACCTTAAAAGATTATTTAAGGAGGTGCTCAAAAAAGATTATTCTAAGGAAGACTATATTAAGCAGTTTACGATAAGGGTCCCCGCTCATTTAGCTAAGATGGATAGAATAATAGAGATTTATCGGACAAAAGTCCCTGATACACCCCAGATAGTGTTTGAGACGTTGGAAGCACAGAGGCAGAGGCTCAAGGAGGCAAGAGAAAGATGCGGGGATTACATCTCCCCGGATAAATATTGAGGAGAAATTATGTCTTTATCAAAAAGAGCAAGCTTAATCAGTCCATCCGCTACCTTAGCCATAACTGCTAAAGCGAAAGCAATGAAAGCAGAGGGTATCGATGTCCTTGGATTCGCAGCAGGAGAGCCGGATTTCGATACGCCGGAACATATCAAGGAAGAAGCAAAAAGGGCGATGGATGAAGGATTCACAAAATATACTCCCGCCTCAGGCATCCAGCCGTTAAAGGAGGCAATCTGCAAGAAATTTAAGGATGATAATGGCCTTGATTACAAGCCATCCCGGATAATCGTCTCCTGTGGGGCAAAACATTCTCTATACAATGCTATCCAGGTGATATGTGAGGAAGGCAATGAGGTCATTTTGCCATCACCTTACTGGGTAAGTTACCCCGAACAGATAAAGTTATCCGGGGCAAGCCCGGTGATAGTTGAAACGGAGGAGGAGAATGGCTTTAAGCTCACAGCCGAATTATTCTCTAAGAGCATAACCAAAAGGACGAAACTGCTCATTTTAAACAGTCCGGGCAATCCAACCGGAGCCGTCTATTCAAGGGAAGAGTTGGAGGCAACAGCCCGGGTGGCTGTGGAGAAGGGAGTCTATGTTATCTCAGATGAGATATATGAGAAGATAATATACGATGGGGCAAAACACTGGAGCATTGCAGGCTTGAATCCTGAGATAAAGGAGCTAACCATAGTGATAAACGGCGTCTCTAAGAGCTATTCAATGACTGGTTGGAGGATAGGCTATGCGGCTGCCCGGAAGGAGATCATAGAAGCGATGTCAAGGCTCCAGAGCCATAGCACCTCAAATCCTGATTCCATAGCCCAGCGGGCCGCCCTCCGGGCTATTTCTGCCGGACAGGAAGCAGTGAAGGAAATGGTAGCTGAGTTTAAAAAACGCAGAGACTACATGGTAGAGAGATTAAACAGCATAAAGGGATTCTCCTGCCTGAAACCTCAAGGGGCCTTCTATGTCTTTCCCAATGTGTCCGCAGTACTGGGAAAGAGCTTCAATGGACACCGCATTAGCGACTCCTCATCTCTAACAGAACTCCTCTTAACTAAGGCAAAAGTTGCCGTTGTTCCCGGCTCTGCCTTCGGACGGGACGGTTACCTTCGACTCTCTTATGCCACTTCCATGGAAAACATTATTAAAGGACTTGACA
>JAGMAN010000049.1 GCA_023130215.1 bacterium | reverse complement strand
TACACACTTCTTATTATATTACCAGCTCGGCTACGCCTCGCAACTTCTTACTATCGCCCCGAGGAATTCGGAGAATTCCCGGGACTTTAAGTCCTCGCAATCTTCCAGATTGCAGAGGGTATGGGAAATTATACACCCTTACGGGCACAAGTAATTTCCTATACGGAGATAAATTTTCATAATACGTAGAGCAAAAACCCTTGCAAGATAAGCAAATCTGCGTTATTATATTTCCAGCCAGTGCAACACCGCAAAGCAGTGCCGATTCTCAGGCGGTACTGGCCAAAGGCCGGTATCGTGTAAGAATTTGCTTATGGAACGGATAAACACAAAGGTCAGAGTGAAGGAGCAATTGGAAAGGGCAGTTGCCTCAGGCGATTGGGAAAGTCTGGGGAAGGTGGCCTCTGAACTGGAGAAGGAAACAGCTAAATTAGAGATGGAGGAGAAGGAGAAGTTCTATGCTCCTACTTCTACTTCCAGGGAGGTAGGGGAAAAGACTGTTCTGGTCACGGGAGCGGCTGGGTTTATTGGCTCCCACTTAGTTGAGCGCCTCCTCAAAGAAGGATATAGGGTGATAGGTCTGGATGTAATAGATCTGGGGGAAAGGGGGAATCTTAAGCCCTACTCTGAGGAACTTCTTGGTAACTATATCTACGACCAGGACATTAAAAGGCAAAATGTGGAGCGCTGTCTGGGACATTCTCGCTACCGGTTCTATGAGAATGTAGATGTGCGTGATGAGGAAGCCCTGGAGAAAGTGTTTCAGGAGAACAGCATCAACCAGGTAATGCACATGGCGGCTTTAGCGGGAGTGAGAGATTCCTTCAAAGCCCCCCAGTTGTATTTAGAGATAGATGAGAAGGGGACGGAGAGGATGCTGGCCATAGCTGTTAGATATCAGATTAAGTATTTCCTCTATGCCTCATCTTCCTCCATCTACGGGGGGGTTAATGGCAATCGCCCTTCTAAGGAGGAGGATGTTCCTAATCCCCGGGCTCCCTATCCAGCCGCCAAGGTGGGAGCAGAGGTCTGGGCCCATACCTATCATAATATGGCAGAGGATTTGATTAGTTCTAAAAAACGGGGCCAGGATAAACCTCTCTGTGTATGTGGACTGCGCTTCTTTACCGTCTATGGCCGAAGAGGAAGAAGGGACATGGCCCTGCGAAAGTTTGTGGAGTTGATGGCCAGAGGAAAACCGATTCCCATTTACGGTGATGGTTCTCAATCCCGTAACTTCACTCACATTAATGACATTGTGGAAGGTATGGTAAGAGCCCTTAAGAATCCACACCCGGATGAGATATTCAACTTAGGGGGCGAAGAGACAACCACTCTTACGGATGCCATAGAACTTTTGGAAAGGTACCTTGAGAAGAAGGCGATAAGAGACTGCCAGCCGCTCCAGTTAGGAGATGTCCATGCCTCGCTGGCCGACACCTCCAAGGCCGAGCGGATGCTTGACTATCGTCCAGCCATCTCCATAAAAGAAGGTATCAGTGACCTGTGTCGCTGGTACCAGATATGGGCACCTTTCAAGAAGGCTTACAATAGATACCAGCAACTAAGAGATGAGGGGGAGGAATATACTGAAGCTGACTTGCAGGAGGCACTCTCCTTAAGGGATGAACTCCTGCAGCTCACTGAGGTAAGGGAAGATGATAGTGAATACTTAGTAGCCTACCATTATCTGGTCTGCACTTACCGTCTAATAGCTGATATATGCCACTGCTTTACAGTCTGAATCAGAGTTAGAATAACTTATCCATCAACTGCAGGAGGCCGGGGCGCAGTCTTTCCACCATCAAGGGGGTGAAGACCAGAGAAGTGATGGCCATCAATTTAAGCAGGATATTGAGAGAAGGACCGGATGTATCTTTAAATGGGTCGCCAACTGTATCCCCAGTCACTGCGGCCGCATGTGTAGCGGTCCCTTTACCCCCTAAGTTGCCCGCCTCAATATACTTCTTGGCATTATCCCAGGCTCCCCCGGCGTTAGCTAAGAGAATGGCTAAGGGCACACCGGTAACCAACGAACCAGCTAACATCCCACCTAAAGCTTCCCTGCCAAGAAAAGTACCCATAATTAAAGGAATAGTGACGGCAAGAGCGCCAGGGATAATCATCTCCCGAAGAGCGGTAGCGGTAGTAATATCCACACACTTAGCATATTCCGGTTGAGCTTTTCCCTCCATGAGGCCAGGTATCTCCCTGAACTGCCTCCTCACCTCTTCCACCACCTGGAAGGCGGCTTTGCCCACTGACCTCAAGGTAGAGGAGGTGAAAAGGAAAGGAAGCATACCCCCGATGAAAAGACCTGCTATCACTGAAGAGTGCATAATATCTATAGCCTGCATCTGGGCTGCTTTGATATAAGCTGAAAATAGAGCCAAAGAGGTCAAAGCCGCCGAGCCAATAGCAAATCCCTTGGCAATAGCGGCGGTTGTATTTCCAGCCGCATCTAAGGAATCAGTTGTCTTTCTCACCTCCGGGCCGAGGTGAGCCATCTCAGCAATTCCCCCGGCATTATCGGCAATCGGTCCATAAGCATCAACAGAGACTGTTATTCCAGTAATGGAGAGCATTCCCATAGCGGCCAGGGCGATGCCATAGAAATGGCCGTAGTGGTAGGCAATCATAATGGCTATGCCAATTACCACCATTGGTAACACCGTGCTCCTCATCCCCACAGCAAACCCCTGGATGATATTGGTAGCCGCCCCGGTCTGCGAGGATTCAGCCAGCATGCGGATAGATTTCCCGGTAGTATAAAACTCAGCCACCAGTCCAATGACTATTCCAGCCAGGAGACCTGAAGTAGTGGCATAGAAGGCTCCTAAGTCCCCGTACCAGAGTTTCACTATAAGAAAAGACCCGATGAGAAAGAAGAAAGCACTCCCAAAGGTTCCATTGCGAAGCGCCTTCTGGGCATTTTTTGCCCGTGTCCGGACGAAGAAAGTCCCTAAAATAGATGAAACAATGCCAATGGAAGCTAAGAATAAGGCTAAGAGGATGCCTTCTTTGCTCCTATTAGCCGCGGCAATGACTATACCGGCTATGATCGCCCCCATATAGGATTCATAAAGGTCAGCTCCCATTCCAGCCACATCTCCCACATTATCTCCTACATTATCAGCGATGACGGCTGGATTGCGGGGGTCATCTTCTGGGATTCCTGCCTCCACTTTACCCACCAAATCTGCCCCTACATCCGCTGCCTTGGTATAAATTCCTCCTCCCACCCGGGCAAATAAAGCTACCGAGCTGGCTCCCAGGCTGAAGCCAGCAATAATCCTGGCTGTTTGGAATAAGGGAGATATTCCTTTAGCAGTAATAGCAGGGAGGAACGAAAATAAATAGTAGAGTGCAGATAAGCCAAAAAGTCCTATGCCCACTACTAACATCCCCATTACCGCTCCAGCAGGGAAGGCTACTCC
>JAGMAN010000048.1 GCA_023130215.1 bacterium | reverse complement strand
TTTGGAATCCTTCCCTTCCTTGTGCTCCTCAGTATCCTCTGGTATAAACAGATTATCCGGGGTGATAAGTATAAGGACCTGTCCCAGCGAAACTATATTCGTTTAGTTCCCCTGAGAGCCTGCCGAGGAACTGTGTATGATCGAAAGGGGCGGGTTTTAGCTGACACTGAGCCCCTTTTTCAGCTAATCATCATTCCCCAGGAATTGAGAAATGTCCGGGAGACGGCCCAGAAGTTAGCCCCACTCATTGACATGGAAGAGGCACAGATTTTAAGGAAGCTGAAAAGGCATTCTTTCAACCCATTTAAGGCAGTGGTCATCAAGAATGAAGTAGATATGCAGGTAGTTACGGCCATAGAGGAAAGGAAGAGCCATCTGCCGGGGGTCTTCATCCAGGTTGAACCAAGGCGCAGTTATCCTTTTCACCGATTAGCCAGCCATCTCCTTGGTTACATCGGTAGAATTAGTGAGGAGGAAAGAGCAGAGTATCAAGCTGATGAGCTAATCGGTCGCTCCGGGATAGAGAAAGAGTTTGATGCTTACTTGAGAGGAAGAAATGGCGGAAGGGAGGTCCTGGTAAATTTCAGGGGAGAACAAGTGAGTATATTAGGGGAGAAGAAACCTCGGGCCGGTAACAATCTTATTTTAACCATTGATAAGGAGTTGCAGGAGGTGGCTGAGAGGAGCCTTCGGGGAAGAAGGGGGGCAGTGGTAGCCATTGCTCCGGAGAATGGAGATATACTCGCCCTTGCCAGTTCCCCTGGCTTTGACCCCAATATGTTTACCAAACATCTTCCTCCTGCACAGTTTGAGGCAGTCTCCAAGGATCCCGGCCGACCACTGTTCAATCGGGCTATATCCGGACTATATCGTCCTGCTTCCACCTTCAAAATAGTTACCGCCTCAGCGGCCTTAGAGAAGGAAGTGGTGGAAGCTGATACCACTTTAATGTGTGAAGGCACTTATCTGCGCCGGGGTCATCCGTTCCTCTGCTGGGAGAAAAGAGGACATAGTCGGATAAATGTAGTTGATGCCCTGGCTTACTCCTGTGATATATTTTTCTATAAGGTAGGAGAGGTTCTCGGCGTGGAAAATCTGTCTAATTTTTCTCGCCGGTTCGGATTGGGGGAGCCTACCGGAGTCCAGCTTCCCTTTGAAGACAGAGGTCTCGTTCCCGCTAAAGGTTTGAGAAGAAGATGGCATTTAGGGGAAATCTTCAATCTGGCTATTGGACAGGAAGAATCCCTAAAGGTTACTCCCCTGCAGATGGCTAACCTCGTAGCCGCCGTAGCCAATGGAGGAACTCTCTTCCGGCCAAGGATAATTAAAGAGATCAGGTCAGTGGATGGAGAATTAATAAAAGCTATAGCAGTTAGGGAGCTGGGGAATTTGCGCTTATCACATAGAACTTTAGCCATCATTAAGAAGGGCCTCTGGTCTGCAGTTAATAAGGACGGAGGGACAGGCCACAGGGCAAGATTAACTTCAGTGGAGGTAGCCGGGAAGACGGGAACGGACCAGGTGGTGATGAGGAAGTTTAGCCCGGGAGAAGAGATTCCTTACCAGCTGCGTGACCATGCCTGGTTCGTTGCTTTCGCTCCTTACGAGAAGCCACAAATTGCCCTGACTGTCCTAATAGAACACGGGGAATCAGGAGGAAGAGTGGCTGCCCCCATTGCCAAGGAGATACTAGAGAGATTTTTCCAATGATTGACCGCCGTCTACTAAAAAATTTTGATTGGCCAATTTTCCTGATAACCTTGATCATCGCCCTCATTGGGGTAGCTATGATCTATAGCGCTTCTCAATACAAAAGCCAGTTTCTCTCCTCTCAGAGAGAGTCCAAACTAAGTTATCCTATTAAGCAGCTTATCTGGGTGGGAGCTGGTCTGGTGGCTCTCCTGACCATCATAGGAGTGAACCACCAGACACTAATCAAATATGCTTACAGTTTATATTTCTTCAATCTCATTCTACTTATCCTGGTTCTCATCTTCGGACGGGTGGCCGGGGGAGCTCAGAGATGGTTTCGCTTAGGTCTATTCTCTTTCCAGCCTTCGGAATTGGCGAAAATAATAATAATTCTCAGTTTGGCCCGATATCTGAAGGACAGGGAAGCGCAAGTAAAGAGAGCAAAAGGTTTAATCGCCCCTTTCTGTCTCGTCCTCTTTCCCCTAATCCTCATCTTGAGGCAGCCTCATTTAGGAACTGCCTTTCTTCTGCTTCCCATACTCTTCCTTATGCTCTATGTGGCTGGCGCTAAGGGTCGCCATCTGACCGCCATCATTCTCATTGGTCTATTAGTTATTGCTCCCCTTGGTTACCATTTCCTTTTAAAAGACTATCAGAAGGAACGGCTTAGCGTATTCCTCAATCCAGGCCTGGATCCCTTAGGTAAAGGATACAGTCTGAATCAATCCAAGATTGCCATTGGCTCAGGAAGATTCTGGGGGAAAGGATGGCTTAAGGGAACACAGACTCAGCTTCATTTCTTGACGGCCCAGTACACTGATTTCATCTTCTCGGTTTTAGGGGAAGAATGGGGATTTTTAGGTGCCTTTGTCGTTCTCTCTCTTTATGCTACCCTCCTCTGGCGGGGAATGAGGGTGGCCGTGCAGGCTAAGGACAGAGCGGGAGCACTCTTAGCCGTAGGTCTCTGCGCTATGATTGCTCTGGAGATTCTCATCAACGTTGGGATGACCATAGGGATAATGCCGGTAAGTGGTTTGCCTTTGCCTCTTCTCACTTATGGCGGCTCTTCCCTCCTTACCACCATGCTCTCCATCGGACTCCTGCTCAACATCCAGATGCGAAGATTTATGTTTTAAGGAGGTCCAAGGAAATCTTTTCCTCTTTTAGAAATCGGCTGTTGCGGATTAAGAGTTCATCAAAGTCAACTAAGTGTCCATCGAACTCAGGGCCGTGGACGCAGGCAAACTTGGTTTTCCCCCCCACTGTTACCCGGCAACTGCCACACATGCCGGTTCCATCAACCATAATTGAATTGAGGCTGACCGTTGTCTTCACTTTATAAGACAGGGTTAATTTTGAAACTTCTCTCATCATAATGACTGGTCCAATGGCTATTACCATGTCTATTTTTTCTTTATCCAGCACCTCTTTCAGGGCATCGGTGACCAGTCCCCGGCGTCCCTGAGAACCATCATCGGTAGTGACAATAACTTTGTCGCTAATCTTTCCCATCTCATCTTTCAGGATTAATAAATCCTTATTTCTTGCTCCTAAAATGGAGGTAAGATAGCATCCAGCTTCCTTCAGGGCTTTAGCTTCCGGATAGATCTCGGCCGTCCCTACTCCTCCTCCAACACAGACCACTTTCCCATAGTCTTTAACCTCTAATGGACGGCCAAGCGGTCCGATTAAATCAGTCAGGCAGTCCCCTTCTTTCAACTTGGCCAATTTCTTAGTTGTTTTACCTACCTTCTGGAAGATGATACTCAGTAGTCCCCGCTCCTTATCAACCTGGTTAACTGTAAGGGGTATCCGCTCTCCCTTCTCGTCAACTCTCAGGATGATAAATTGTCCAGGGAGCCACTTACTAGCTATCTCCGGGGCAAAAATTTCTATCCTGTTGATAGAGGGAGCAAGCCTAAAAAAAGATTTTATCTCAAACATTAGCATCCAGTTTGGCCATCATCTTCCCCGGACATAAATGGGATTGGTGAAGACCCAGGGTTTGCCTTTTAGGTAAGCCTCTAATCGGTAGACTCCTGGAGCCCGGACCGTAAACTTGAGGGAAGTGTTCTCTGTCTCTTTGACTGCCCGTCCATTAAAAATCAACTTCAAATGGGCAGTCTGGGGGGAAGAGGCAGTTAAGGTGAGGCCAGAAGAAAGCTCCACCTCATCACCCATTATGGCATCTTCTGTTTCAAACTTAAATCCATCAGCC
>JAGMAN010000047.1 GCA_023130215.1 bacterium | reverse complement strand
TCAATGAAATTCTCCTCCCTGCTTCTGAAGAAGGCAGAAGTGGCGGTGGCTCCGGGAATAGGCTTTGGAAGATGTGGGGAAGGTTATGTGAGGTTTGCCCTGGTAGAGAATGAGCATCGCCTCCGCCAGGCAGTGAGGGGAATAAAGAAGGTCTTAGTTTAAGGATATAGCAATTTCTTTTTAACCTTTAATGCCGATTTTTCTTGACAACAATTAAGGATATGGGTAAAATCTTGGCGGATGGCGTTTACGGGGAAAATCTGTATTTTTGCTAAAATAACATATTTGGAAAAGTACAAAAATTGATTTTTTATCAGAAAATAAAAAATTAAAAACTGATAATTATCTATTTCAACTAAGACCTAAAAATGAAAGAAAAGAAATTGACCATAGGACTTATTGGTTTAGGAACTGTGGGTTATAGTGTTTTTGACCTATTAGAAGAAAGAAAAAATGAACTAAAAAAGCAACATGGATTAAATTTCTATTTAAAGAGAATTGCGGAAAAAGACCCGAAAAAGAAAAAAAATCTAAAATCATTTAGGGGTATTTTATGTAAAAATGTAGAAGAAATATTGGGCGATTCTGAAATTGACACAGTAATTGAACTTATTGGCGGTATTGATCCAGCCCACAAAATAATTAGAGAGGCTCTAAAAAGAAAGAAAAATGTGGTTACCGGCAATAAACATTTATTAGGCTTGCATGGAAAAAGCTTATTCAGGGAAGCCAACAAGAACAACCGTTACCTGGGGTTCCGGGCAGCGATGACGGGTTGTCATCAGGTACTAAATCATTTAGAGTACGGTGGAACAATTAAAAGTATTTTGGGAGTGTTTAATGGAACCACTAACTACATTCTGTCCCAAATGGAAGAGAATGATATGAGTTTTTCTGATGCTCTAAAGCAAGCACAGAAATTAGGGTATGCAGAAAGAGACCCTTCATTAGATATTGATGGTTTAGATAGTGCCTATAAATTAATATTAATTGTCAGGCTTGCGTTTGTATATAACTTAAAACCAGATAGTTTTTATATTGAAGGAATAAGAAATATTGAAATACAAGATGTTCAATTTGCAAAGGAGTTGGGATATGCCATTAAATTGCTTGGAATAGTTAAGAGAGAGAATAATGCTTTGGAGGTTAGAGTGCACCCTTGCTTAGTGCCCAAAAACAAATCCCTGGCACTACTTAAAGGGGTTGAAAATGGTATTGAAATCATTGATGAGGCTAGAGGAAATGGTGGATTGATAGCGGAAGGCGCTGGTGGCAACCCGGCAGCAAGTGCGGTTCTTGCCGATTTGATTGATATAGCAAATGATTCAGGAATTTACTTGCCAGAGCCAATTGAAAAGCTTTCCATCAAAAAAATGCCTTTAATTAAATGTAAATATTATATTCGCTTTAATGCCATCAATAAACCTGGGGTTTTGGCTAAAATTGCTTCTGTTTTAGCAAAATATAACATCAATATAAGAAAGGTTATTCAAAAAGGTGAAGAAATTGGGGCAGTCATGCCTATAATAATAATTACTGATGAAGCAGTAGAAAGAGAAGCTCAAAAAGCAGTTAAGATAATAGATAAACTTCCTATAGTGAAAAGCAAAACTAAACTAATAAGAATAGAGGAAAAAGTTTTTTAATCTAGAACCTTTTCATTCCCACCTTGTTCCTGCTTTTTATTTGACTGTCCTACCCTCTTTATGCTACCATGTTGCTGTAGTCAAAGCTAAGACCATGCTCATTCGAGCGGAATCAATGATATAGTTACTTGAGTTGCTTGAGTTCTTTAACTCTATGAACTCAATGAACTACTACAGTGTAAGGCGAGAGGGAATAATGGTTTGGAAAGGGGTAATTGATAAATATAAAGACTACTTGCCGGTCACTGATAGGACGCCGGTAGTGACTCTGAAGGAAGGGAATACTCCTCTCATTAAGGCGGAGAATTTAGTTAAGGCGCTCGGCCAGGACCTAAAAGTTTATCTCAAGTATGAGGGACTGAATCCCACGGGTTCCTTTAAAGACAGGGGGATGACGGTAGCGGTCTCGAAAGCCCTGGAGGAAAGCTCAAAGGCAGTGATGTGCGCCTCCACCGGGAACACTTCTGCCTCGGCCGCCGCCTATGCCGCTCGGGGTAAGATGAAGTGCATCGTCTTGATTCCCAAAGGGGCCATTGCCTTAGGGAAACTGGCCCAGGCTTTAGTGCATGGGGCTAAGGTATTGGCCGTAGATGGGAATTTCGATGATGCTCTGAATTTAGTAAGAGAGATTACCTCTAAATATCCCATTACCTTGGTTAATTCCCTCAACCCCAATCGGATTGAGGGGCAGAAAACGGCCGCCTTTGAAATCATTGATGTCTTAGGCGATTCACCCGATTATCAATTCATGCCTGTGGGAAATGCCGGCAATATTACTGCTTACTGGAAAGGATATAAGGAGTACCACAAAGCCGGTAATGCGGAGAAGCTCCCTAAGATGATGGGTTTTCAGGCAGAGGGAGCCGCTCCCATTGTCAGAGGACATCCCATTGAGAACCCGGAAACGATTGCTACTGCCATTAGAATCGGCAACCCGGCCAGTTGGAAAAGAGCGGAAGCTGCCCGGGACGAATCAGGCGGGATGATTGATATGGTGAGTGATGAGGAAATTATCAATGCTTATAAAATGTTAGCTAACTTAGAAGGAATTTTTGTGGAGCCCGCTTCAGCCGCTGGCTTGGCTGGATTAATTAAGCTGAGTAAGAAGGGCTACTTTAAGCCGGGGGAAAGTATAGTCTGTATTATCACCGGACATGGACTGAAGGATCCAGACCGGGCAGTAAAGGTAGTGGGAGAGCCAGTTATAATTCCTGTCCAGGTAGATGCTGTCCTCAAAGAAATTGGTTTTTCAGAATGAATATTATTGTCTGTATAAAACAGGTGCCGGATACCGAATCCCTCGGTAGCGTGAGAATAAATGGTGAGACAAATACCCTCATTCGGGAAGGGATTCCTTCTATCATCAATCCATTCGACGAGAATGCTATTGAGGAGGCTCTTCGCCTTAAGGAAAAACATGGAGGCAAAGTAACTGTCATTACTATGGGGCCACCTCAGGCAGAGGAGGCTCTTAGAAAAGCCTTAGCTATGGGAGCTGATGAGGCCATACTGCTCAGTGACCCTGCCCTCATTGGGTCTGATACTCTGGCTACCTCTTATGCTTTGTCTACCGCCATTAAGAAGATAGGCCAGTTCGACCTTATTCTCTTTGGCAAGCAAGCTATTGATGGAGACACTGCACAGGTGGGACCGGGAGTAGCTGAACGACTGGGACTGCCCCAGATAACTTATGTGCGGAAATTGGAGATCGAAAATAGCAAGGTGAAAGCACAGAGAACCTTAGAAGACGCTTTCGAAGTGGTTGAGACAAAATTGCCTGCGGTCTTTATGGTGACCAAGGAGATGAATGAGCCCCGTTATTCTTCAATGCGTGGTGTATTAAGGGCAAAAAAGGCACAGATTCCTGTTTGGAAAGCAACTGACCTTGATTTAGATAAGGAAAGAATTGGCCTGGATGGTTCCCCAACTCAGGTCATAAAGATCTTCACTCCTGAACCACCGGGCAAGGGGGAGCTCTTAGAGGGAACCGTCCCTGAGCAAGTAGAAGCATTAGTTTCCAAGTTAAGGGAGGCCAAGGTCATTTAATGCTCATAGAGATAATCATTGATAAATGCACTGGCTGTGAGAAGTGTCTGGCCGCCTGTTCCTTTGGGGCAATAGAGATTGTTGATGAGAAGGCTAAGATCTTAGAGAACTGTAACCTCTGCGGGGCATGTGTAGAGGTCTGCCCTTTTGAGGCTATTCTTCTGGAGAAAGAGGAGAAAAAAGTAGAAGGTTTGGAAGATTATCAAGGGGTCTGGGTCTTTGCCGAGCAGCGGGATGGTAAACTCCAGCCGGTAGGTTTAGAACTGTTAGGAGAAGGAAGAAAATTAGCCGATGATTTGGGAGAAGAGTTAGATGCAGTGCTCTTCGGAGATGGCATGGAGTCCGAAGCCAAAGAGCTCATTAGCTATGGAGCAGATAAAGTTTATTTAGCCAGCGATGAAAGATTAAGGCATTACCAATATGGCTCCTATGCCCGGGTGTTAACAGATTTAATAAAAGAACACAAGCCAGATATAGTCCTCTTCGGAGCTACTACCATCGGCAGATCATTAGCTCCTCGAATAGCCGCTCGCATCCAGACTGGCCTTACTGCTGACTGCACCGGACTGGACATAGATAAAGAGAAGAAAATACTGCGTCAGACCCGACCTGCTTTTGGGGGAAATATCATGGCTACCATCATCTGCCCCCATTATCGTCCTCAGATGGCTACGGTGAGACCCAAGGTAATGAAAAAGCCCAGTCCAGATAGTTCTCGAAAGGGAGAGATCATTAAGGTTAATCCCAAGATCAGCAGGGAAGATATAGTTACCAAAGTCTTGGATATTATCCGGGAGGAGACTAAGGTAGTTGATTTGCAGGAAGCCGAGATTATCGTCTCTGGTGGAAGGGGTTTAGGAAAGGCGGAGAATTTTAAGTTAATTGAGCAATTAGCAGAAGTATTAGGGGGAGCAGTGGGAGCCTCCCGGGCTACCGTGGATGCTAACTGGATTCCCTCCTACCATCAGGTCGGTCAGACAGGAAAGACCGTTCAGCCAAAATTATATGTCGCCTGTGGAATTTCAGGAGCCATTCAGCACCTGGTAGGAATGAGGTCCTCGGATAACATCGTGGCCATAAATAAAGACCCCAATGCTCCCATCTTCAATATAGCTACCTATGGAATAGTAGGCGACCTCTTCCAGGTCGTCCCCACCCTGACTAAGAAATTCAAAGAAGTCCTCTCATAATACTGCTCACCTTCTTGGCCGAAACCTCAAAAACCTTTTCCTCAGTTTCTCCCTCCGGAGTGCACTTAACCAAAAAGCACTCATTCCTTTTCCGCAGATACGAACCACGGGTATTGATGACTAACTGCATAATTCATTCCTATCGCTTTTTAATTTCACTCTTTCCTTCTGCCAGTTTCAGCTGAGCGACCTGAATAGCCTTGTGCAATTTCTCCACAAATAATTCTTTTGGCGGCAGTTTTGTCAAATATTCGGCCACTTTTATCCTGTCTTCTGGCAAAAGCAACAGCTCTATTTGCTCTCTGCCTTTTTGAGCACAAAGGATAATCCCCAATGGCGGATTTTCCCCATCCTCCATTTCATATTTTTCAAGATATCTGAGATAAAGCTCCATCTGTCCCTTGTGTTCTGCTCTAAATTTATCAAGTTTCAGCTCTATTACAACAAAACATTTCAGTTTTCTATGATAAAAAACCAGATCCATATAATAATCTTCATTATCAAGCGTAATCCTCTTTTGCCTTGCCACAAAATAGAAATCCTTTCCCAATTCAACAATAAATTTCTCCAAAGCATTCAATATTGCCTTTTCTAAGTCCCTTTCGCTGTAAGTATCTGTAAGTTCCAGAAAATCCAGAACATAGGGGTCTCTGAATACAAGTTCTGGTGTAATCTTGTCCTTTTCTTTCAACTCTTTCAACTGCATTTCTATAGTTTTCTCAGGAAGTTTAGATAATGCTGTCCTTTCATAAAGCATACCGCCTATTCTTTCTCTAAGTATACGGCTACTCCAGTGTTCTCTCTGACACAAGAGAGCATAAAACTCTTGCTTTAATTTGTCTTTCACGGGCAAAAGAGTTATTACATGTGTCCAGCTCAACCCTTCAAATTCTCCAAGCAGTGATTGGAGAATTGGGCAGCTTTCATACAACTGTACCATATACCATAAATTTCTTTTAGAATATCCTCTTCCATATGCTGGGACCAATTGTGCAGTCAGTGATTGCACTATTTGTTTTCCATACTCAGCCCTATCCGTCTTTATTACCTCTTCTTTGATTACTTTACCGATATTCCAGTAAAGAATTACCATCTCCTGATTGATTGTCAGGGCAACCTTCTTCCTTGCCTGCTCAATCAAGACAGAGATTTTGCCCAGAAGGTCTTCTTTTCTCACCACATCATTCATCAAACAATGCCCCCTCAATACTGCCATTCTGAAAAAGTTTCTGATAGGTCTAAGAATTCTAAAACATATTCATCAGTGATTGCTTTATGCTTGCTCTCCTCAATCTTCTTTATGATAGAGGAAAGTGATTTTTCGTAATTCTGTATCTGTTTTCTTGCAATATCAATTTTTCTCATTTAAACAAAAAATATCGGCATAAAAAGAATGGCTCTTTTTTTATCAAAAAAAGAATAATTTTCAGAAACAATAACTTCTTGAGAATATTTTTAACTTATCGCTCGCAATCTTATATACCTCTTGTGGTGTAAGTTTAGTTGTATTAATTCTAATATCCGCAGGCAGGGATTTAAATTCCTTAAACAGTTTTCTCACAAATTCATATTTGTCACGGTAATCTGCACTGAATAACCATGAACTTCCCTGTTTACTCTTTCTCTTCTT
>JAGMAN010000046.1 GCA_023130215.1 bacterium | reverse complement strand
GAAGAGAATTTCTCAAAAAAGACTCACGGCGATTTAAACCCGTCGTTTCAATAATACAATTCTTCCACTTTCGTTTGGATAAATCTCTGAATAGGCTAACCCATGCATCTGCTTCTCCAACAGCAGTAGCAGGAAATCTGCTCCGATATTCCCCTATGCCATAAACAGGTAATTTCAATCTCCTGGATAACTTTTTTGCCAGAGTGGATTTTCCTGCCCCTGTCAAGCCAAAATGAAAATGGGATGTGTCCCTGGTATTATTAGTGATTATTAGTAAAAAAGATTTGCATTTGGCTGAGGGATGGGGTAAAATGCCCAGAGAGGGCAAAGATGGCGAAAACTCTTCCAGTGGGGAAACTTCCACTTCCATTATTGGAGAAACTGCTCAGTAAATACGGGGGCAGTGACGAAAGGCTTATAGTTGGACCTCAGGTAGGGGAGGATGCCGCTGTTATTGAGTTTGGAAAGCGTTATCTAGTGGCTAAGACGGATCCAATTACGCTGGTTAGTGAGGAGGTGGGAGACTATCTCATCAATATCAATGCTAACGATATTGCCACCATGGGGGCAAGGCCGCGGTGGCTTCTGGCCACATTGCTTCTTCCGGAGGGCAAGACAACGGAATCTCTGGTTGAAGATATCTTCCTGAGGGTTTCCAAAGCCTGTGGGGAACTTGGTATCTGTCTGTGTGGCGGACACTGTGAAATTACACATGGTTTAGACCGGCCAATCGTTGTTGGTCTGATGCTCGGGGAGTTGGAGAAAGAGAAGTTGGTCCGCTCCTCGGGAGCCCGGGTTGGAGATGATATTCTGCTAACAAAGGGAATTGCCATTGAGGGAACTTCAATCATTGCCCGGGAGAAAGAGGCAGATGTGAAGGAAAAGTTCGGAGAGAGTTTCTTGAATCGAGTTAAAAATTACCTGCGTGAGCCAGGAATAAGCATAGTCAGAGAAGCCCTCCTGGCTGTCGAGTGTGCAGAGGTTCACGCCATGCACGATCCCACTGAAGGAGGCCTTTCCATGGGACTCTATGAGCTGTCTAAGGCTTCTAAGAAGGGGATGATCATATATGAGGAAGAAATTTCAATTTTGCCTGAATGTCAAACCCTCTGCCAGGAATTCAATCTCAATCCCTTAGGTCTAATTGCCTCTGGGGCACTGGTTATTGCCCTGGAGTCAAGGGATACGAAAAAGCTGCTCCATGCTTATGACAGGGAGGGAATAAATTGCTCCATCATTGGAAAAGTGATTGAAGGGGAAGGGGTAAAGTTACAGGGAAAAGCTGGAGTAAAAAAATTTCCTTATTTTGAGAGGGATGAGGTAACAAAGCTCTTAGGAGGTATGAATAATGGGGGCTAAGAAAATTAATTTAGCTGTTCTCTTATCGGGAGGGGGGAGGACTCTACAGAATATCATTGACCACATTGGGGAGGGGAAATTAGATGCCAGGATAGTGGTAGTGATAAGCAGCCGGGATGATGCCTATGGTTTAGTAAGGGCAAAGAAGGCCGGGATAGAAACCCACGTTGTCTCACATAAATTGTATAAGGGAGACGATACGGGTAAGTTCAGCCTGGAGATTAATAAGATTCTTTCCCGTTATCCCATAGACTTAATCGTTATGGCTGGGTTTATGCATATATTCAAAGCTGATGAGAGGTATAAGGGGAGAGTGATGAATATTCATCCGGCCCTCATTCCTTCCTTCTGCGGTAAAGGATACTATGGGCACCATGTGCACCAGGCAGTCTTAGATTACGGGGCGAAAGTTTCCGGTGTCACTGTCCACTTCGTTGATGATGTTTATGACCGTGGGCCGATAATACTTCAGACAGCCGTTGCCGTCAAGGATGATGATACCCCTGACACATTAGCCGCCCGGGTATTTGAGCAGGAATGTAATCTATACCCTAAAGCTATCCAGCTATTTGCCGAGGGAAGATTAGAGATTAAAGGAAGGAGAATATGCATTAGATCTAAATAGGCGTAGCGACCATTTTTCTATGAGCTGCTGTCCGGGAGTAAGGTATCGCCTTCGGCGATACTTCCAAGGAATTCCCCCTATGACGTCCCCGCCTTAACAACCCCAATCCATATCGGAACTATTGAAATTCCGATACTCTGAGATATAGGCTGGAGTCGATCATAAGCCGAGTTCTGTATTTGATGACCATTTATCTGTCCGCCAGATTGCTCTAACGGCTCAAGCGGCCAACCCGAGGGTCAAGTGGGACGGGCCGCCCCTCCCCTCCTATTCGGCCTTTCTCCGGGTGGGGTTTACCTTGCCAACCGCCTCACGGCGGATGCGGTGAGCTCTTACCTCGCCTTTTCACCTTTACCCCCCTTGCTTGTTTGCACAAGCAAACATGGGGGGCTGTGTATTTTCTGTGGCACTTTCCGTCGGGTCACCCCGCGTCGCTGTTAGCGATCACCCTGCCCTGTGGAGCTCGGACTTTCCTCCCTCCCGACCTTAGTCGGG
>JAGMAN010000045.1 GCA_023130215.1 bacterium | reverse complement strand
TACTGCCTTCGGCTGTATCAAAAATAATAAGATACCATGAATGGCTTCATAGTGCCATATCAATGGCTTGGTTGGCCAATCTATCTGCTTCCTTGTTCTCCTTCCTATTTAGATATTTGATATTTACTTCTTCAAATCCCTCCCTGAGATGCTCAACCTGCTTGGAGAGGATTTTAAGGAGCTCATCCTTAATGCGATATTTTCCTTCAAGTTGCTTTACCGCCAACTCGCTGTCGGTATAAATGGTAAGAGAACCGGCCCGGCTGATAAGTCCCTCCTGGAGACCATAGATTAAAGCCATATACTCAGCCACATTGTTGGTCGTCCTTCCTAAATACTCTTTCCGTCTGCGCACCACATTCTTCTTATCATCAAAGATTATAATTCCTACTGCCGCTTTCCCCGGGTTTCCACGGCAGGCACCATCCACATAAATGCTCATCCCTCCATCACTCATTCCTCTTTCTCCTCCCAGTACAGGATGCGGGAGCACCGTTCGCAGTATATAATCTTATCTCCTTTCATAATCTCATTTATGGTCTGGGGAGGTAACTCCATAAAGCAGCCTTGACAGGCATCGTCTCGGACCGGCACAAGAGCTAATCCACCTTTGCCTCTCAGAATCCTTTCGTAACTGGAGAGGAGGCTGCCATCTACCTTCTTTGCCAATTCTTCCCTCTCCCTCTCTACTACCCGACGGTTCTCCTCTAACCCAACCACTCTCTCCCGGTTCTTCTCTTCCTCCCCAGTCAGCCTTTCCCTCTCCACTCTCAGTTCTTCTTCCTTTTTCTTTATCAGCCCCCCTAATTCATCTCCTCTCTCCATCAACCCTAATGTCTCGTCCTCTAATTCTGAATTCTCTTGCTTCAGGCTATCTATCTCCACCATTATGGCTGAATATTCCTTGTTAGTCTTCACCTCATATAGCTGGGACTGGTATTTGCTCAGGGAATCCTCCTTGGTGCTGAGCTCCCTTTCCTTATGCCGCCTTTCTTTAGCCAGCCCTTCCTGTTTCTCTCTCATCTCCTCTAAACTTCTTTCAGCTTGGCTGATGACCTCCCTCAAGGTGAGGATATCCTCTGGAACAGCGGCTATCTCCTCTCGTAATTTCTGAATCTTCCCATCCAGCTCCTGCAACTGGGCTAAAATCCTCAGCTGCTCCTTCACTCTTCTTCCCTCAAGTTGGGCAAAATTTTTTTAGTTCCTCCTTTAGATGAAGGACATGAAGTTGTCCGGGCGCGGCTTCCGTCTCTACACAGCCGTAAGTTAACCGGGAGCCAAAGAGGGGAGCAATAATCCGGGAGATGCTTCCCACCCGGCCCAGGGAAATGGTAACCAGAGGCTTATGTGGACACTGATAGGTGAAGCAAAGGAGCCTGGCCACATCTCGCTTATTTTTAGCCAGAGTAGCTATCTTGACGATATCTGCCCCAATCTCTTTAGCCCGGCAGGCTCTGTCTTTTAAGATACCATCAGGAGGAGTTTTTGTCAAATTGTGATAAGAGACCAGGGCCAGCCCGCCCCGTAATTTTGCTTCCCTTATCACCTCTCCGATTATTTTCTCTGACCTCAGTTCAATATCTACGCCGTCAACCATGGGTGTAAGAGACCTGAAGATGTGGAGACGCTCCCGTTCAGTGTATCTTCGTCCTCCCCCCTCATCTTTGCGCCGGACGGTGGCGATAATAGGCAACTTAATTTTTCTTTTTATCTCTTTCAGGCTCTTCTTCAAACCGGCAAGATTAACCTTCTTGAAGAGATCTACTCTGACCTCCAGAACCTCGGCTCCCTCTTCCTTGGCCGCCGCAGCTAACTCAAGAAGTCTATCTCCCCAGATAACAGCTACAATCTTAGGCCCTCGCCCTATTTTCATCTTAATCCTCTATCAAGAGCTTAGCGAATTTGCGTTTACCAACCTTAATGACCATTCCTTCTCTCACCATTATATCTGAATCCGGATCGGTGAGCTTCTCACTATCTATTCTCACTCCACCCTGTTGAATGAGGCGTCGGGCCTGGCTAGCGCTTCCAGCCATTCTGCTTAGAAGAAGAAGCTTCACAACCCAGATTCTGCCTCCCCCCGGCACCTCACTGCGCGAGATTCTCACCTCGGGAACGGTGTCCGGGAGACCTCCTTCCTTAAAGATAGCCTCAAATTCTCTTCCCGCTTTCAGGGCTGCCTCCTCCCCGTGGTAGGTGGAGACTAAGTCCTTAGCTAACTGCCTCTTTAAGTCCCGGGGGTGAAGTTCTCCCCCGTCTAAGTCACTTTTCATTTTCTCCAGCTTCTGAGGAGAAGTATCGGTGAGAAGTTCAAGATACCTTATCATTAATTCATCCGAAACGGACATAATCTTCCCAAACATCTCTTTAGGGGATTCATTGATGCCAATGTAATTCCCTAAGCTCTTGCTCATTTTCCGAGTTCCATCTGTCCCCTCTAACATCGGTAGGGTGATAATCACCTCTGGCTCCTGCCCATATTCCCTCTGAAAATCCCTGGCCACTAAGAAGTTGAACTTCTGATCCGTCCCCCCAACCTCAACATCAGCCTTCAGAATAACTGAATCATAGGCTTGCACCAAAGGGTAGAGAAACTCGTGGATACTGATTGGTTGACCATTTTTATAGCGATTGGTGAAATCGTCCCTCTCTAACATCCTGGCCACCGTGTATTTAGAGGCCAAATCAATGACATCAGCAAAATTCAGTTTGGAACACCACCGGCTGTTATAGACTACCTTAGTCTTAGATGAATCCAGTATCTTGAATACCTGCTTCTGGTAGCTGACAGAGTTCTCTTTAACTTCCTCTTCATTGAGTGCTCTTCTGGTCTCAGACTGACCACTGGGGTCCCCTATTCTCGCGGTAAAGTCTCCAATGATAAAGATAATTTCGTGGCCGAGCGCTTGCATCTGGTGGAGTTTCTGCAAAGGCACCGTATGCCCTAAGTGAATATCGGGGGCAGAAGGGTCAGCTCCAAATTTAACCCTTAGCCCCCTCTTCTCTCTCTGAGCTCTCTTTAGCTTGGAAAGCAGTTCCTCCTCCGAGATGACCTCAACCGTCCCTCTCTTTATAACTTCAAGCTGCTCTTCCGGTTTCATTGCTGTTTTACTTTAGCACATGCATATCACCTTTGCAAGATAAAAAAAGACCCTTGACATCTCAGATGTCAAGGGTCAACTCAGGCTAGAATTTATAATCTAACCACGTTGGCTGCCTGTGGTCCTTTTTCACCATCAGCTACATCGAACTCAACTTCCTGACCTTCACCCAGGGTTTTGAATCCTCCTCCAGTGATAGCAGAAAAATGGATGAACACATCATCACCATCTTCTCGTTCAATGAAACCATATCCTTTCTTTTCATTGAACCATTTAACTTTCCCTTTCATACTTTAACTTTCCCTCACCTCCTTGTTTCATCTCCTGCGAGTCGCCCTTCTCGCTTTTACCCTTATACCACGCCCATTTAACTCCGTCAAGCCTGCAGGCTTTCCAGGATTTTCCTTGTTTTTTGGAGAGCTCTTGCCCGATGACTGAGCTTATTTTTAAGAGGATAACCTAATTCGCCGAAAGTCTTATTATATTTTGGAATTATGAATATGGGGTCATAGCCAAATCCACTGTTGCCCCTTGGCTTAAAACTGATTCTTCCCCGACAACTCCCTCCTACCACCCTTGTCCAACCTTTTGGATTAGCCAGGGCTACGGCGGATCTGAACCTTGCTTTTCTCTTAGAAAGGGGCACACCCTCTAACAATTTTAAGAGCTTTAGATTCCTTTTCCTGTCAGTGGAAGCAAACCTGGCTGAAAGAACTCCTGGGGCACCTCCCAAACAGTCAACTTCTATTCCTGAATCCTCGGCCAGGGTAAGTCTGCCTGTCCATTTTGCCATTTCCCGGGCCTTCTTAAGAGCATTTTCATTAAAAGTATTCCCATCTTCTTCTGTTTTTGGAAAGTCGGCAAAATTCTTAAGAGAGAGAAATTTTATATCAAGTCCCTTTAATATTTCTTTAACCTCTCTTATTTTATTATAATTTCTACTGGCTATGACCACTTCTACCACAGAGCTCTCCTCACCCTCTTCCTACCGTTGCAATTATACCCTCTCTCTGAGGAGGTGTCAATAGTGAAATGGATTTGTGAAATGGAATTGACAACTTCTGCCAGTGGTAGTAAGATAGAGCCTGGAGGATTCATATTTTTATGTCTGAATATTCTACACGTCTTACGAGTGCTGGAAGCGCGAGTGCTGCAAGCGTTGGAATAGACATCGGAGCAACAACGGTCAAACTGGGAATTGTTACTTCCTCTGGTAAAATAATCCATCAGAAGGAGATGGAAACAGATGCAGGCTCTGGGCCAGCTCAATTCATTAAGAGGATGATAAGTGCAATAAATGAGTTGATTGAGGAGAGCAAAGCAAACACGTCTTACGAGTGCTGGAAGCGCGAGTGCTGTAAGCGAAAGTCTCAATTTAGAGGAATCGGGATTGGCTGTCCTTCATGGGATGGCTATAATGAAGCGGTTGGCGATGCTCATAACCTGCCCGGGTTCAAAGGTCTGGCCATAGGGAAGATTACTGAAAAAGAATTAGGCCTGCCAACCTTCGTTGATAACGACGCCAATGCGGCCGCTGATGGGGAAAGAATCTTCGGTGGCTGGGGTAGAGCCGGTCATAATTTAGTAGTTTATACATTGGGGACTGGTGTGGGCGGTGGAGTAATCCATGCCCATCCCAGGACAGATATTCCAACAAAGATTACCGGACACAAGTTCAGAGGAGCTGAATTAGGACACATAACTATAGCATTACCACCAGGAAGAAAAAGTAGAAGGTGCGCCTGTGGGCATCCTGATTGTCTGGAGGCGCATGCCTCAGCTACTGCTGTTAGTGATGTAGCCAAAGAGAGGATTAAGAAAATACTAACTCAAGGGAGAAAAACCAAGATCATAGAGATGGTGGAGAAGGATGGAAGTCTTCGAAGCCTCGGGATACAATCTAAATCCGATGATGAGAAGGTTGAATATGTTGAAGCCAGGCATGTATCCCTGGCGGGAGATGAAGGAGATGAATTAGCCTTAAAGATCGAAGATGAGACAGCCTATGCTCTTGCCGAGGGGATAAGAAATGCAGTACAGGCTTTTGACCCAGAAATAGTAGTAATAGCAGGCAAGATGGGAATCAGGTGGAAGAGACTGGTGGAAAAAGCGATAAAGAAATATAGGGGGATGCAAAGTGTAGTTTCTTCAGAGGATGTCAGAATAGAGATCTCAAAGCTGGAGAATGCAGGTATCTTAGGGGCGGCCGCCCTGGCATCATCTGGAAAGTGAAAAGGACAAATTAACTACTTCATCGTTTTAATCCAGAACTTCCTTCCATCGCTAATAAAGGTCACCGCTCCCTGTCTATCTGTTCGATAGACCTTTGTCCCCATCTCCTCATACCTCTTTAGGACGATGGGCGAAGGATGGCCGAAGGGATTATGCTTTCCCACTGAGATGATAGCTACCTCAGGGTCAACCAGATCCAGGAAAGGCTTGGTGCTCGAGGAACGGCTTCCCTGGTGAGGGACTTTAACTGCAGTGCTCTTCAGCAACTGCCCATATCTGAGCAATCTATTTTCTGCCTCCCTCTCTATGTCAGCACTTAAGAGAAGGCTTACCTTCCTATATGCTATCTTTAAAACCACTGAGTTGTTGTTGAGATCGGACCTTGTTCCTTCCAGGAGGGTGGGAGGAGGATTCAAAATCTGAATCTCTACCTCTTCATATCCCTCTATCCTTTCGCCGGCTTTAACCACCCGATAATTTATCCTTCTTTCCTCAACCAATCTTAGAAATTCCTCGTAGGAGTAGGTGGTGTGGGATTGACCGCTTTCCAGAACCAGTCCTACCTTGAAGTTTCTGAGCACCGTTGCAAGTCCACCCACGTGGTCAGCGTGAGGATGGGTGAGTAAGAGAGTATCTATCTTCCTCACTCCTTTTCTTCGAAGAAATGGGGTGAGGACCTTCTTACCCATATCGTAACGGCCTCCCTGGCCACCGTCAATGAGCATGTTTCCACCGCAGGGAAACTGGATAAAGGCAGAGTCTCCTTGCCCTACATCAAGGAAAGTTACCTTTAAGAGATGAGAAGGTTGATGAAGGACGAGTCCCCAGATTAGGACGGCTAAAGCGGTCAGCAGGAGTATTAGGAATTTACTTAATCGCATAGAAAATTGCTCCCAGGGCAAGATAGTATATGACTATAAATTCTATTCGGGGACTGCCTAAGTAGATAAAAGCCAGCGGTAGAGAAGCTAAAAATTTAACTGAACCTACTACCCCGCTTAGAACTATCCCATTGGCTGCTCCAAAGACCTGGGCTAAAGGGAGAAAGAGGAGACCAGAGAGGCAGGTGCTAAAACCTAAGGCTACCACCACTCCTAACAGAGGAACCACAATGAAATTGGCGGCAAGAGCTACTGGCGAGAAGAGGCTGTAGTAGTAAGCGATGAGTGGAAGGATGCCCAGTTGGGCAGCTAATATTACTGAGAGTGACCTCAAGAAGTATCCCTTAAGGACAGTCGCTGGCGGATAGCCCTTCGGAAAAAGGCTATTTATCTTAGGCGTCAGGTAGATTATGGATAGGACGGCGGCAAAGGATAGCTGAAAGCCAGAATCAAATAGCTCTAACGGATTAACAGCTAAAATAAGGAGAGCGGCTAAAGAAAGGCTGTTCAGCAGGTCACTATCACGTCCAATGGCGGCTGCGCTCAATATGCTTATGGCCATAATTGAAGCCCGGATGACCGATGGGCGTCCCCCGGTGACTAAAGCATAGAGAATGACCAGAGCTATAGTAAGCATAGCCCTTATTTTCCTGGGGATGCGAATAGTCCGTAACAGGACCATGAAGATTACCACTACCAATCCAACATGCAGTCCGGAGATGGCTAAGATATGCACTGTCCCGGTCTGAGTGAATACCTCTTTCAACTCTTGAGGAACTCCCCACCGTTCCCCTAAGAGAATCCCTGCCAGCAGGACATCTTGGGGATATCTTAGAGTCTCCTTAAGAACTTTCTTCATTTTATCTTTAATGAGGAAGGCTAACTTAGCGAAGGGATTCACTTTGCCAATACCAAGAGATTCAATCTGCCCTTTATGGTGGACAGTCATGAGGGCATAGACCCCTTTGCGAACTAAATAACTGCGGTAGTCAAACTGTCCTGGATTCTCCGGCAGAGGAGGCTGTCTGAGGCAACCGCTTACCCTTATCCTCTTGCCGTAGTCGAAAGCCGCATCTTCCCTATAAACTGAAATTTGCACCAGCCCAGCCACCTTCTCCCATTTTCCTTTTTTCCCCTCTCCCCTGGGAGAGGGTAGGGGTGAGGGGGGAGCCGAAAGGGGTATCTTGATCCTTTCCGCTTTGACAGTGAGGATTGTTCTCTTCTCTGATGTTCTTTCATCGTCGTTCCTGGACTCCTTCTCCCCCCTACCAATGCTTCTCACCTCCGGATCCTTAATAATCGTCCCTTCCAGTTCCACTCTTTTCATCTCCTCTCCCTCAAATAATAAATTTGAAATGTGTCCGGGATAAGAAGGGTTAGCTTTCAGGAGATAGACCACCGTGCCCAGAAATAAGAGACAGATGTGGATGAGGATGTTGCTAAGGCTGGGTTTTCTTTTGATGAAGGAGATGACCATAGTTAGGAAGAGCATGATAAGAGGAAGGTGTAAATAATTAGGGTGGAGAAAGGTAGCGCCCAGACAGAAACCAAGGAAAATACCTGTTATATAGAAGAGTGCAATTCCAACCAGCGGGCGGTGCATATTAGCAAAAAGGCATTCTCATCAAAAGTATCGGCCACGGCAATAATCCTGGTCCATTTAATAAACGCTGATGAGATTCTCTACCTTCTTAAAGGTAATCTCACCGACTCCCTCCACCTTCTTAATCCCTTCAATGTTCTTAAATCCACCATGCTGGGTTCTGTATTCAATGATGGCCAGGGCTCTCACCGGTCCAATCCCGGGAAGAGCTTCAAGTTCTGCCTTACTGGCTGTATTTAAGTTTATCCTCTTCAGCCCAGCTGGTAGCTTCTCCACTGAGGAGGCACTCTTCTTTGAATCTCCTTCACTTATCTTGGTAGGCACCACTATCTTCTGTCCATCCCTCAAAGATGAAGCTAAATTGAGTAACTCCAGGTTAGCGTTGCTGCGGGGGCTGGCCTTATCCACAGCATCCTTTACCCTTGACCCTGCCTGGAAAGTATAGACTCCAGGCCTCCATACTGCTCCGGCAATGTCAACCATGATCTGCTGAGATTCCTCAACATTTATCTTAGCCCCCACTACCTGTGGCTCCACCTTAGACTGAATGACCCGACGGTAGTAAAGGGCTCCCCCTCCCAGGATAATCGCCCCAATCAGAAATATGACCACCGCCTGCTCCTGGCGGGT
>JAGMAN010000044.1 GCA_023130215.1 bacterium | reverse complement strand
ACATTTCTATTTCGTCTTGACACAAATTCATTTTTTCTTGATTTGTACTCCCTTTTCTGTTAAAATCCCCATTGAAAGAGGCCGTAGAGATAAAGGCTTAAAATCTTAAGGTCACAATTTGTGACCTTAAGCTTCCAAGCTGGAAGCTTAAAAGGGAGAGTTTAATATCTTGAAGTCGCAAATTGTGATACCTGACCCAAGAGGGAGAAGCCCTATGAAACAAAAAAAAGAAACCTCAGTAGCGCATTTAATCCCAGCCGAGAGAATAGAGACTAAAATCCTTCTAATAAGAAGCCAGAAGGTGATGTTAGACAGAGACTTGGCAGAGTTGTATGAAGTGCCTACAAAATCTCTTAATTTAGCTGTAAAACGTAATATAGAACGATTCCCGAGCGATTTTATGTTCAGGCTAAATCATGAAGAGTACCAAACTTTGAGGTTTCAATTTGAAACCTCAAAACGGGGCGGTAGAAGATATCCTCCTTGTGCCTTTACAGAACAAGGAGTAGCCATGCTCTCCTCTGTGCTTAACAGTAAAAGGGCTATACTGGTCAATATTCAAATTATGAGGACATTTACCAAATTAAGAGGAATGCTCTTAGCACATGAGGACCTCAGGAGAAAATTTGAGGCTATGGAGAAAAAATACGACCGGCAATTTAAGATTGTATTTGATGTCATAAGAAAGTTGTTAGAATCACCTCCACCAAAGCCCAAAATGCGGATAGGGTTTTAGCCCCGCAATGATTAAAAATGCCCAAAATAACTAAATCCTATTTCAAAAGTCTCAGCACAGGTTATAGATTTGACCCTTACGACGCAAGAGATAAAATCTTCCTTGCCGCACGAAGTGGTATAGGAATCAAATCTCTATCTAAATAAACATGAGAATCTCACTTATTATCCTGCCTCTGTTATTTTTCGCCGGTTCAGTCGTCTTTGGGGAAGAAATCCCTCCTCGTTATGATTTGAATGTCCACTTAGACACAAAGAACTACCTCCTCAAGGCCAGGCAGCAAATCACCTTAACCAACAATAGCCATGACTCCCTTAACCTGCTCTATTTTAATATCTACCCGAATAAGGTCTTCAGCGAGACCGAAAAGCGCAAACTTGGATTTGCCTCTAACTACTTTAAAGCGAAGATATTCCCTGAAGGATTTGAGCAGGGTTATTTAAAAGTGGAGCATCTGAAAGTCCTTAACCAGAAGATAAACCCCGCACCAAGGTCTTGGTGCGAGGTAAATTATAGAATTGAAGGTCCAGGCAAGACTGTGCTCCGGGTGGACTTATCTGAACCTCTTGGGCCGGGCGAGGAAATCAGCCTGAATATAGCATTTACGGTCCAGATTCCTCATATGCTTGGCTGGTTCGGGCATCATAAGGGAATAATCTATCTCTCTTACTGGTATCCAATCTTATCTGTCTATGATGAAGAAGGCTGGCATAATAATCCAATGTCAATCTACCATCAGCCTTTCTTCAGCCAGTCTGCCTACTATAAGGTTAAGTTAACCCTTCCTCAGGAGGAGAAGGTTGCTTCAACCGGCACCATAATGAAGGAGGAAATAAATTCTGATGGGATGAAGACCATTCACCTGGAAAGCGGCCTGGTCAGGGACTTCGCATTAGCCATAAGCCGGGACTACGAGATTCTCAGTGAAAGGATAAATGGGACAACCATAAACTCCTTCTTCAGGAAAGAGCATCGGGCCTTGGGGAGAAAAGCTCTTCAGTTTGCTAAAGAGTCACTTACCTATTACAGCCAGCTCTTTGGCCCATATCCCTACCCACAGTTCACGGTAGCTGAGACCCATACTCCCTGGCTGGGAACGGAGCTTCCCTGCCTCATCTTCATTGACAGCCGGGCCTATAACCTGCCCGGTTTCTTAGAAAGGCATTTAGACTTCTTAATCTCCCATGAAGTGGCTCATCAATGGTGGTATAACTTAGTGGGAAACAATCAGTATGAGGAGACCTGGCTGGATGAAGCCTTTGCCTGCTACAGTCAGCAGCTTTATTTAGAGGATAAGTACGGGGTGAAGGATAACTACTTTGTTCTTCCTGACTGGCTATCCTTTCTGCCTACCACATCTTTCCGGGAAGCAAGGAAGACCAGATATCTATATTTAGCCAAACATAATATTGATGAGCCCATCTTGCAGGCCATAGATAAGTTCCGTCGTCCAGATAATATCTTCGTTCTCCCTTACGATAAGGGCATGTTCGTTTTAGAGATGCTCAGATACTTAGTGGGTGAGGAGAATTTCTGGGAGATAATGAGGCAGTATTTAGAAAAATTCAAATATAAAAATGCAAAAGTAAAAGATTTTATCCTTCTCTCAGAGGAAATAAGCGGGGAAAAGAACCTTCAGCAATTCTTCCACCAGTGGTTGCGGACTGATGCCAAATGTGACTACGGGATTGAGGAGATTAGGGAAAAAGAGGTGACCATAGTAAGATATGGCAGAATAGCCATGCCGGTGGAAGTCTCTGTCATCTTCAAGGACGGCAGCGAGAAAAGGATAAGGTTAGACGGAGAAAAGAGAAGAGAGACCCTTCGCTTTCATTCAAAAATAAGGTCAGTAAAGGTTGACCCAGAGGAGAGGATTTTGGATTACCGGCCCCGGAATAACTGCTATCCCCCTCATGTCCACACCAAGGTTACTCCTTATTACGCGGCTATCTATGATATACCGGTCTTAAACCCAAGTGATTCTTATTCAGTGGTAGTTGGGTTTCCCTTAAATATCTACAACGTTGGCTTCCGGACTTCTGGTCGCCGGCTCTATGACCAGTTCACCTATTTAGATTTAAGATATGATTTCCATCACAAGTGGACTTGGGGAAGCGTGAGCCACCAAATCGAGCACCTCCTCGGTCCGGAGACATTCCTTGGATTTGAGCTCTACGGCGGAGATTCCATTGACAATGAGGAAAGGGTGCACGGGGGGAAAATCTCTTTGCGAAAACAGCTCGGACCAACTATCTATGCCATTGATAGAATCACCAACGATGTCACCATCTTCTTAGATAGAAATAACGAGATTGACGATGACTTAGAGGAGCAGGATGAAACTTTCCTTGGCCTGACCTATAATTTTGATTCCAGGCTCCTGGGCTGGGACCCACTCGGAGGAGCAAAAACTTCTTTAACCATAGGGAGAGCAGAGAGTTTCCTTGGCGGCAAAGAGGAATATAATAAGGGAGTGTTGGACTTAAGGAGCTATCTTCGCCTCGGCCGGGATGACAGAATGCTGGCCCTTCGCCAGATGGTAGGATTAAGTAACCCTCCCCATAAAGACCTCTTTAAGTTAGGAGGAATGTCTACCCTGAGGGGCTATCGGGACGAAAAATTTAAGGGAGGAAATTTCCTCCTCACCAATGTAGAATACCGCAGACCTATCATCTCAAAGCGGGAGAATCCTTTCTTAATGAGGTTAGTTAGTTTCAATGAACTGGGCGGAGTCTTATTCTTCGACATCGGTCGGGTCTGGGATGAGCATTACGATGAGGGAGATTTTGAATCTGATGTGGGGATTGGATTTAGAGCTGAGATGACCCTTCTTGCCTTCTTCGAGAAAGTCATCACTCGCCTGGACATCGCCTTCCCCACTGGCGACTATTCCCATCCCAGGGTCTGGCTCCAGATGAGCCATATGTTTTAAAGACAAGGGACAAAGGCACAAAGTGGCAAAGGAACAAAGAAAAACAGATTGTAATTGTAGAAGACTAATGAATAAAAAAACTCTGCGCCTCAGTGGCTCTGTGGCTCTGTGTCTGTTCCTGATATGCGCTCTCTGCCTGGCCATCTGCCTGGCCATTTGTGCTCATAGCCAAGAAAGGGAAGCTATTCCATTTAAACCTGGCGAGAAGCTCACCTACCAGGTCACCTTCTGGGGAATAAGGATAGGAGAGATAAGGATGACCTTAAAGGAGATGACCGAGATTGAGAATATCCCCGTTTATCACCTCCTTTTCGATGCCAAGAGCTCCAGATATAGCGACCGTAAGGATATATTTGTCAGGACGGCTGACCTTTACCCGATAAGAGTTGACTTTAACATTAATAAGGAAGGCGTGAAAATCATCCGCCGGGAAGACTTTGATCAGGAGAAAAAAATTCTCACTGTCTATGAGAAGGCTAACGGAGAGGAAATGAGGGAGACAATCCAGTACGAAACCAGGATAATGGACGA
>JAGMAN010000043.1 GCA_023130215.1 bacterium | reverse complement strand
GTCGTCCACAGGTCATCCAGCTCTGCGTCCTCATTGACAGGGGTCATCGGGAATTACCTATTCGGGCAGATTATGTCGGGAAGAGTATCCCTACTTCTCAGGATGAGATGGTCGAGGTTAGATTGAGAGAAGTTGATGGCCGGGAGGAGGTAGTGGTTGTAGAGAGGGGATAAGATATGCAGTGGAAGAGAAAAGACCTTTTGGGGCTGGAGGAATTAACGGCTGAAGAAATTAACTTTATTTTAGATACGGCTGAATCCTTTAAAGAGATCAGCCTTCGTCCTATTAAGAAAGTGCCTGCTTTAAGGGGGAAGACCATTGTCAATCTTTTCTTCGAGCCGAGCACCAGAACCAGAACCTCTTTTGAGTTAGCCGCTAAGAGGCTCTCTGCCGATACGGTAAGTATATCTGCTTCCACTTCCAGCGTAGTTAAGGGAGAGACACTCAAGGACACCGCTCGTAATATTGAAGCCATGAAAGTGGACATCATCATCATGCGCCATTCCATGCCCGGGGCACCCCATCTCTTGGCTAAGGAGGTTACCCCTTCCATCGTTAATGCTGGCGATGGGGCTCATGAGCATCCTACTCAGGGACTCCTGGATATTTTCACTATGAGGGAGAAGAAGGGAAAAATCAAGGGACTTAAGGTAACCATCGTTGGCGATATTGCTCACAGCCGGGTAGCCCGCTCTAACATCTGGGGACTTTGTAAATTAGGAGCGCAAGTTTCCGTAGCTGGTCCTGCCACCCTCATCCCTCCTGAGGTAGAGAGAATGGGAGTTAAGGTTTACCACCAGGTGGAGCCTGCAATTAAGTCTGCAGATGTCATTAATGTGTTAAGGATTCAGATGGAACGGCAGCATCGTAGTCTCTTCCCATCTATTCGGGAATATAGCCAGCTCTTTGGAATAAACCGGGAGCGTCTTAAAGTAGCTCGCCCTGATATTCTCATTATGCATCCGGGTCCGATAAACCGCGGAGTGGAGTTAGACCCAGATATAGCCGATGGTCCTTATTCCGTAATCCTGGACCAGGTAACCAATGGATTGGCCATCAGAATGGCTGTGCTCTATCTACTGGCAGGAGGAAAGGGTGAAGCTGTTAATTAAAGGCGGAAGGGTAATTGACCCCGCAGGTGGTCTGGATAAAGTCTCTGACCTTCTCATTGAAAATGGTAAGATTGTCGCTCTCAAGAAAAAGATTTCCAATAAGGGAGCCGGGGCCATAGAAGCCAAGGGGAAGGTAGTCTGTCCTGGCTTAGTGGATATGCATGTCCATCTTCGAGAGCCGGGCAGAGAAGATGAGGAGACAATCGAAACTGGCACCCGGTCCGCGGCGGCGGGAGGATTCACCAGCGTCGCCTGTATGGCCAATACCACCCCGGTTATAGATAATCAAGGCACAGTGGAGTTTATCTATTCTCAGGCCAGGAAAACAGGCGCCGTCAATGTCTATCCCATTGGCAGCGTAACCAAAGGCCTTCGGGGCGAGGAGCTTTCTGAAATTGGTGAGCTTAAGCATTCGGGCGTAGTGGCTATCTCCGATGATGGGGAACCAGTGAGAAATTCAGAGGTTATGCGCCGAGCCCTGGAGTATGCCAAGATGTTTGATCTACCCATTATTTCTCATTGCGAGGATAAGGATTTGAGTGCAGAGGGCGTGATGAACGAGGGATATAGCTCCACTCTCCTGGGACTTGTCGGTATACCCAGGGAAGCAGAGGAAGTTATGGTAGCCCGGGACATCTCTTTGGCCCACCTGGCGGGAAGTCATATCCATATCGCT
Organism: bacterium; assembly: GCA_023130215.1. Taxonomy (GTDB): domain Bacteria; phylum NPL-UPA2; class NPL-UPA2; order NPL-UPA2; family JAGMAN01; genus JAGMAN01. The sequence goes on along the minus strand of JAGMAN010000043.1, from coordinate 6,889 downwards.
CATATCAGCACAGCTAAATCAGTGCAGTTAGTAAGACAGGCTAAGGCAGGCGGTATAAAAGTAACCTGCGAGACAGCTCCTCACTATTTCAGCTTAACCGATGAGGCGGTGCGCACCTTTGACACCAACACCAAGATGAACCCTCCCTTGAGAACGGCCGGGGATGTGGAGGCCATTAAGGAAGGCTTGAAAGATGGGACGATAGATGTAATTGCCACTGACCATGCTCCTCACACGATAGTGGAGAAAGAGGTAGAATATAATCTTGCCCCATTCGGGATAATTGGGCTGGAGACAGCTCTACCCTTAGTGCTCAAGGCGGTTGAGGAAGGTTTCTTAACTTTAACGGACGCCATAGCTAAGATGTCCATAAATCCAGCTAAGATTTTAGGAATCGGGAAAGGAACCTTATCGGTGGGAGCTGATGCGGACGTTGCTATTATTGACCTCAGCAAGGAGAGGACAGTCAGGCCGGAAGAATTTCAGTCTAAAAGCAGGAACTCCCCTTTCATCGGCTGGAAATTAAAAGGTGTTGCCTCCACCACCATAGTGGGGGGAAAGATAGTGATGAAGGACGGCAAGTTCTGTCCGTAATTAAGTTTCGGTTTAGCCCGTCTACTAAAGATTAGCTTTGCAAAGAAATGCGCTAAATACGGGGTTGGTTTGCAAAAACGCAAACCAATCAATTGTTAGCCAACATTGAATATAGGAGGTGAACAGATGGAATTTACTTTGACAGATTATATTAATTGTGCCTTGGCGTATGCTGACTATGACAAACTTGAGGATGGTTCTTTTGCAGGGCGAATACCAAAATGTAAAGGGGTGATTGCTTTTGCAAAATCCTTGCGAGAATGTGAGGATGAATTACGTTCTACTTTGGAAGATTGGATTCTTGTAGGACTTAAATTAGGACATCGTCTTGCTATTCCATCGAACCGTGAATATTCTGTTCCACAACTGAGGATGATGCTTCAAGAAAAAATCTGCGAAGGCACTAAAACCGAAACTTCGCACGGTTAAGCTGTCAGAGATTGTTCTTATGTGGCAAGGGAAGGTAAGGATCTTATCCAATGAGGAGGTTGCCCCTGACTGTTTCAGGATGAGACTGGAGGCTCCCGAGATAGCCGGGGAGGCAAGAGCAGGGCAGTTTCTTCATGTCAGGGTTGTAGTAGGTTATTCCCCTCTTCTGAGGAGGCCATTCAGTGTGCACAGAATTAGTGAAAAGTTTAAGGTTAAAGATTCAAGGTTGCAAAATGTTGAAATACTTTATGAGGTAGCGGGGAAAGGCACAATGATATTGTCGGGGAGGCAGGTAGGAGAGGAGCTGGATATTTTGGGCCCGCTGGGTAACGGATTTGATCTCCCGGGAGACATGGAAACGGCTATCCTAATAGCCGGAGGAATTGGAGTGGCTCCCCTCCTGGCTCTGGCTCAAGAGATAGTTCAGAGTTCAAAGCTCAAAGTTCAAAGCAAGAAAGTACATGTGATTATCGGAGCCAAGATGAAGAAATTGGTCCTGTGCGAAGAAGAGTTTAAAGAACTGGGTTGTCAGGTAAGGGTGGCTTCTGAAGATGGAAGTCTTGGTTACAGTGGGACAGCAGTAGGTCTTTTCAAGGAGTTGCTTTCAACTTTAAACTTTGAACTTTTAACTGTTTACGCCTGTGGCCCTGAGGTTATGCTCAAGAAAATAGCTGAGATCACATCGGAGAAGAAAATTCCCGCTCAGCTCTCCCTGGAGGGGCGGATGGGTTGTGGGGTGGGAGCTTGCTTGGGATGCGCCATAAAAGTGAAAAATTCAAAAGGCAAGGGGAAAGATAGTCCCGCCGATGGCGGACAGATGGAAGAAGCAGATTTTAGTTATAAGAGAATATGTAAGGACGGACCGGTGTTTGGGGCTGATGAAGTAGTGTGGAACCGAAGGTAAATCTTTCAGTGAAGGTGGCTGGGATAAAGATGCGCAGCCCGGTCATGGTTGCCTCTGGAACTTTTGGTTACGGAGAAGAATACGAGCCATTAGTCAACTTGAACCAGTTGGGGGCAATTGTCACCAAAGGCATTACTGTCCAGCCTCGCAAGGGAAATCCTCCACCGCGGATTGTAGAGACTTCTTCCGGCCTGCTCAATTCCATTGGCTTAGAGAATGTCGGCCTGGAGATTTTCATAAAGGAGAAGCTGCCTTTTCTCCAGAGATTCAACACACCGATTATCGTTAACATCTGTGGAGAAAAGGAAGAGGAGTATGTCCATATATCTGAACGTTTAGACAAAGTGGAGGCAGTGTCCGGCCTGGAGGTCAATGTCTCCTGCCCAAATGTTGAAAAAGGGGGAATGGAGTTTGGAAGGGAAACGGGGACTGTGCGCCGATTAGTGAGCAAGGTCAGGAAAGTTACCAAGCTCCCCCTTATCATCAAATTAACCCCAAATGTCACCGATATAACTGCCATTGCCCAGGCGGCTGAGGATGGCGGAGGCGATGCAGTGTCTCTAATAAATACTCCTTTAGGAATGGCCGTTGATATTGAGCGGCGCAAACCCAGCTTAGCTAACGTCACTGGTGGATTGTCCGGGCCAGCCATCAAGCCCGTTGCTCTCAGAATGGTCTGGGAGGTGGCCAACATGGTGAAGCTGCCCATTATCGGGATGGGTGGAATTATGACCGCTGAGGACGCAATTGAGTTTCTCCTTGCCGGGGCTACGGCGGTAGCAGTGGGAACAGTTAATTTCGTCAATCCCAGCGCAGCCTTAGAAATTTCCCGGGGAATTGAGGAGTATCTGGTCAAAAACAAAATCCGGGATGTGAATAAGTTGAGAGATTATGGAGCGAGATGGAAAAAGTAGATAGAACTTAAAAATAAAGTAATCGAAGCTCAAAAATCTACCCAACAAAAAATTGCCTTACTCATTTGCCAATCTCACGAAGCACGCAAAAAGGCAAAAGGACTTTTAGAAGAAGCTAAACAAAAAGTCGAAAAGATGATTTCGAGAGGGACAAATTGAAAAAGGATTTGTTTCAACAAAAAGGAATCCAAACCGTTTCTAAGCATAGTATTTTTGAAAATTATTTGGAGCCTTGGGTAAAAATTATTTCAAACCGCCCTTGGGTTAAAGATGCTTATTATGTAGATGCTTTTGCCGGAACAGGTAAATATAAAACTGGCGAAATGGGATCACCAGTTATTGCTGCTAACATTTTGCTTAAATACCAAAAGCCTACATGCAAACTTCATTGTATTTGTATTGAAAGAGATTCAAAACGATACAACATTTTAGAAAATTCGCTCAAACAATCTGAAGAAAAATTGGATATTCGGAAGCACAGGGGTGAATTTTTAACCTATATAGACACTATATTAAAGAAAATCAACAAATCCCCAGCATTCTTTTTCATTGATCCCGAAGGATTTTCGGGAGTGGGTTTTGATAAAATAGAAGCTATATTGAATTTGCCTCATAAAGAAATTCTTATAAACTTCCAATATAATGCAATTCAAAGGTGGCTTAAAGCACCGAAAGTTGAAAGCACTATAACCAAACTATTCGGCACATCAGATTACAAAAAAGCCAAGAAAGAAAAAGATTTGATAAAGCTATACAAAGAGCAGATTAAACAAACAGGTGCTTTTGTTTGGGATTTTAGGAATAAATTTCCTAAGAAGAATAGGACTTTTTATTACTTAGTATATGCTACGAAAAATATAACAGGATTTAAAATAATGAAAGACGTAATGTTTAGTGAACAAAGTAGAAGATACTTTGAGCCTTCACTATTTGCAGAAGTAGATTTTCAAACTTTTCAAAAAGAAATTTTCAGTAAATATAAAAGGAAGAAATTTATTGAATATAATGAAGTTTTAGGTTTTGTTTTGCAAGAAACAGACTATCTTGCTAAAGATTTAGAAAAAGTACTAAAAAATATTGGTGCTGAAAAGATCGAGAATCCGAGGCAAAAACATAATCCATTTTTGACTTTTCCTAAACACAACTCAGATTCTCTACTTTTGAAAGAGTCTACCTCTCACAAATATGAAAATACTTTACTGGAAGTACCAGTTATTATTAACAAGAAGGTAAAAATAAATTATAAGGAATACAATCTTATTGATGAGACAAAAAGATTATTAGTAAGTCATGTTAACGATGGTTCCATTATTACGCGCTTTGATAAAACTCCTTTGCCTAAGAAGCTTACCGATGTAATCTGCCCTCATTTTCTTGAACTTAAATGGGCTTATGGGTGTCCTTATAACTGCGCGTGGTGTTACTTAAAGGGAACTTTTAGATTTCATAATGGTAAGATCCTGCCCGGATTTAAAGTTAAGGATTATGATAAGACAAGATTGCATGTTGAGGAATTTCTTGAGAAAGTGGATGAGCCGGAGATTCTAAATACGGGTGAAATCGCTGATTCCCTTATGTATGAAAATGGCACATCCGCTTTCTCTAAATTCATAATTCCAATGTTTGAAAGACGAAAAAAGCACAAAGTGCTATTTGTCACAAAATCGGACAGAATCAAAAATCTTTTAGAGATAAACCCTCACGACCAAGTTATTGTAAGTTTTAGTTTAAATGCTATCCCTGTAGCAGAGAAATGGGAAAAAGGAGCGCCAGGGGTCGTAAACAGAATTGAAGCGGCAAAGAAGCTAAGCAAGGAGAATTATGAAATTAGAATAAGGATAGACCCGCTGGTTCCAATAGAAAACTGGCAAGGCTGTTATAAGGAGCTAATCGATTTGATTTTTTTGAATTTTATCCCGGAAAGGATAACTTTCGGCTCATTAAGAGGTTTGCAAAGCACGCTTAACGGTACTAAAGATAATTCTTGGAAAAAATATTTAAAAGAGAGTTCAAGTTGGGGCAAAAAGGTAGATTTTACAACACGTCTAAAGATGTATTTGGACATCATCAGTTATCTAAAGAAAAAACATAAGTATGATAAAATAGCGCTTTGTAAAGAAACTAAGGCGATGTGGCACAAATTAGGCATGGATTATAGAGAGATAAAATGTAATTGTATCTGGTAATCTATTGTGTTAAGCTGGAGGTAGATTTATTTTCATAGAGGGATGATAATAAAAAATTTAGGGCAGGTTTATTGCTTATAACTTATTGCAATATAAGGGATTATATAAATTTGAAGATGGCGTTTTATTTTCGCAAAGGCTATGGTTAAAGATAAATTAATTCTTGCTCTGGATGTGGATGGCCGGGATGAAGCTTTGAGAGTGGTCAATCAACTGAAAGGATCTATTAGTATTTTTAAGGTGGGGCTCCAGCTTTTCACCCGGGAGGGTCCGGAAATCATCCGTCTTGTCCAAGAGGCCGGAGCCAATGTTTTTTTAGACGCCAAGTACCATGACATCCCTAATACAGTAGCCAATGCCGGGAGGATGGCCACGCGTCTGGGTGTCTATATGTTTAATGTGCATGCCATGGGCGGTTACGAAATGATGGCTATGACTGTAGAGGCAACCCGGAAGATGGCCGAGGAGCTGGGGGTAAGGAGACCTATTATCTTAGGAGTAACCATTTTGACCAGTATTGACCAAAAGATGCTGGGGAGAGAAATGGGAATTGGAAGGAATATGGAAGATGAGATAGCCCATTTAGCAAGCCTGGCTAAAAAGGCTGGCCTGGACGGGGTTGTCGCTTCCCCCAAGGAGATTGGGATTATCCGAAAGGCGTGTGGACAAGACTTTATTATCTTAACCCCGGGCATAAGACCAGACTGGGCAGGGAAAGACGACCAGCGGAGGACAATGACTCCTGGCGAAGCCGTACAGTCGGGAGCTAATTTCTTAGTGGTAGGAAGACCAATTCTTCAAGCGGCTGATCCATTAAAGGCAGCCAACAAGATATTAGAAGAGATGGAGAAAGCAAGTTAGGAATGGCGGAAATGCTCAGGGAAGAAGAAATCTTATCAATCCTTAAAAAGACGGGAGCGCTTCTTAAGGGACATTTTCAGCTCTCCTCTGGACTTCACAGCGCAGACTACATCCAGTGTGCTTTAGCCCTATCGTTCCCGGATTATGCCAGTCGCCTGGCCTCATCTCTGGCCGAGCGCTTCAGGAATGAGAAGATAGGCTTGGTCATCGGGCCAGCTATGGGAGGAATTGTTCTCTCCCAGGAGGTAGGTAGGGCTTTGGGAGCCAGGGCCATATTTGCTGAAAGGGAAGGCGCCCGCTTAAGTTTGCGAAGGGGTTTCCGCATTGAGAAGGGGGAAAGGGTATTAGTAGTTGAAGATGTAGTTACCACTGGAAGCTCGGTCCGAGAGACGATGGAAACGGTGAGGGGAGGGGGAGGAGCCGTCGTGGCAGTTGGTTCCTTAGTTGATCGGAGTGGGGGAAAGGCTGACTTTGGAGTGAGATGGGAAATCCTGATTAAGCTTGAGCTAAAGACTTATTTGCCTGAGGACTGTCCATTGTGCAAGGAGAATATTCCCTTAGACAAACCAGGATCAAGATAATATGAAAAGTATGACTGGGTTTGGGCAAGCTGAAATTAAGAGTCCCCATGGGAATCTTTTAGTGGAGTTGAGAGCAGTTAACCATCGTTTCTTTGACTTGAAGACAAAACTTCCCCCGGAGCTGGTAGCTTTGGAACCAAGGCTGAGGAGTTGTCTCCAGAAGAGGATAGAGCGAGGAGCTCTAAGCCTCTTTGTCAGTTGGAAGAGAGAAAAGCCAAGGCAAGTTAAGATTGATAGAGGGCTGGCCAGGCAGTATTATAGGGAGATGAAAGCCTTGCAAAGGGAGCTTAATCTTCCAGGTGGCATTGGTATGGAGCTATTGGTCAATTTCCCGGAGATGGTTAGGGTTGAGGAGAAGAAAGAGAGTTTGAAAAAGCTCTGGCCCATCTTGAAAGAAGCCCTCAAGAGAGCTCTCCGGGA
>JAGMAN010000042.1 GCA_023130215.1 bacterium | reverse complement strand
CCTCAAGTCATAACAAATTACCGAAAGCGCCTCAGGAAAAGAGTGAAGGAACTTGGCGTGGGAGTAGCGGAGGGGCGGCTGGAGATTGAGATAGCCATTCTTGCTGAGCGAGCTGATACCTCGGAGGAACTCAATCGCCTGGATAGCCTGCTCAGTCAATTTAAGAAGATTATGATGGAAGAGAGGGCAGTGGGCAGAAGGCTTGAGTTCACTCTTCAGGAGATGAACCGGGAGATTAATACCATTGGGGCTAAGGGGGCTGATGCCACTGTGTCAAGCAGGGTGATTAGAGTTAAGAGTGAACTGGAGAAGATAAGAGAAGAAATACAGAATATAGAGTAGCAAAGATGATAGTGCCGGCAGTGAAACAGCACTGCTCTATCGTGCAAAGATGATAGTGCCGGCTACGTCCGGCTGAGGGAGAGTTGTAGAAATGGACCGGGAGATTGATATGGATAAACTGCGGGATAAGGTTGGCAGTGCTTATAAGTTAGTGATACTGGCCTCAAAGAGGGTCAGGGAGCTTAATGAGGGCTCTCCCAAGCTGGTGGAGACGGACTCAAAGGATCTAACTGACATAGCTTTGGAGGAAATTGCCGCTGGGAAGATCCGCCTCAGGCGGAAGGGTAGCAAGAAGTAGTAGGAAAGGGGGCAAGAAATGCTTAAAGGGAAGGAGATAATCTTGGGGGTAACCGGTAGCATTGCTGCTTATAAGTCGGCAGACATAGTGAGCAGGCTAAAAGAGAAAGGGGCAAAGGTGACCGTAGTTATGACAGCACCTGCAACTCACTTTATCAGCCCTCTTAGCCTGGAGACCATCTCCCAGAATAAAGTCTACATCTCTCTCTTCCCGGATGAGAGAGAATGGGACCCAGCCCACATTTCCCTCTCTAAGAAGGCCGATTTAATTCTAATTGCACCGGCTACCGCCAATATTATTGGTAAGCTCTCCTCGGGCCTTGCCGACGACCTTCTCACCACCACAGTTATGGCGGCCAAAGTTCCCGTTATCATTGCTCCCGCTATGAATGCCAATATGTATGATAACCCCATCCTTCAGGAGAATCTGGGCAGGCTCAAGGGGTTGGGATATA
>JAGMAN010000041.1 GCA_023130215.1 bacterium | reverse complement strand
AGGCAAGCCGGCCATTTGATAATTTAAGAGATGGCTATATCCTGGGAGAGGGAGGGGGTGCGGTAGTTTTAGAAGAGATGGGACATGCCATAAAGCGGGGGGCAGACATCTATGCTGAATTATTAGGCTATGGGATAACCAACGATGCTTATGACTTAAACAGAATAGAACCTACCGGCAGAAGTGCCGCTAAAACGATAACCTTGGCTTTAGATGATGCTCAGGTAAATGTAGAAGATGTGGATTACATTAATGCTCATGGGAGTTCCTCCCGTATAACCGATAAGAAGGAGACAAAAGCCATTAAGATGGCTTTGGGGGAATATGCTCGCAGGGTATTCATAAGCTCTATCAAATCAATGATTGGTCAACCACTGGCAGGTACCGGGGGGCTTCAACTGGTAACGGCGGCTTTAGCTATTAAACATAAATGTCTTCCACCAACTATTAACTATGAGTATCCTGACCCAGACTGTGATCTGGACTATATTCCAAATGAGGCTCGTGATGAGAAAGCAGAGATAGCCCTGATCAATTCTTTTGGCATGGGGGGGAACAATGTTTCTATGGTGATGAGAGGGTTTAACGGCAATGGAATATGCCGGGCAATTTTGGTTGAAAAAGGAGACGAAATGGTATATAACAAGACGGGAGTTGGTAGACTTCATCATAAAAAAAACCATTGCAGCGTCTGGGATTGTTCAAGCACAGAGGGGTAGGGATGATGAAAAGACTGTTTTTGGTCCTGGCTTCAGTTTATCTGTTCTCAGTACTTGGTGCTCACCAGACTTTGGCCGGCTCTCCCTGGAGCGAGATGGTACCCAGGGGACTCTTCTGGACTAAGTACTATTATGTTCAGACCTCCAGCCCCCAAAAATTCGATAACACAGGGGAGAAACATGACCTGGCTGAAGCCATAAAGGAATATGCCCATTCAATTGATATGGTATATGGAGTAACCGATAACTTCTTTGTTGGAGCGGTTATACCTTACTATGCTGGCCGCTGTTACTTAGAGCAATCCAAGAGTGGGATAGGTGACATAGAGGTAGGCGGACAATACAGATACTATAAAACAGATAAATGGTCTTCTGCATTAAGAGTTGGCATAAGATTTCCCACCGGACATGTTGACGATCCGGATGATGCTCGGGACATTTCCCTTGGAACTGGTTACACCCGTATCCGAATCAGCAATCTCGCAGATTATATTACTCCTGACAAGGACTGGATTTTCAGTAGCAAACTGCGATTCCACTTGCAGTTGGAAGACGACTACGATTCAGGAGCGACAGCTAAAGCGACATATGCCGGCCTGGGCGACACTTATGACAAAGACCCCGGCGAGGAACTCTGGGCAGCTCTGGGGGTAGAAAGGAGGAATCTCTTTCCCGATGATGTCCGACTTAGTTTAACATTGGAAGGACGTTTCCATGCAAAGGATAACTATTCTTCTGATTCCGATGCTTTCAATCACAAGAAGGAGCTAAATACTTCTACAATTCTTTACTTTATCCAACCGGAAGTGAAATACAATCTCTGGACGAAACACAAAATCCCCATGAGGATCTACCTCAACTACCGAATTCCCTTAGATGGCCGAAACACCTACGAAACATCCCGGCTGGAAGCCGGCGTAGAGGTTTTCTTCTAAGAGCTTGTAATGAACATTCTATTAATGTTGCCAGCAACAGCGAAGACGAAAACGAAATCATAGATGTAAGTAAGGAATTTTAAATTGTTAGAAGATCAGTATTGGAGAAGGTTTGGAAGAAATATCGGAATATTAACGGAAGAAGAACAGAAGAAATTAAAGAAATCTACAGTAGCGATTGCAGGGACAGGTGGAGTTGGAGGAATACCGGCAGAGAGATTGGCAAGATTGGGAATTGGGTATTTAAAGATAGCTGATCCTGATATTTTCACTGAGTCCGACCTTAATAGGCAATTTGGTTCTTCTGTAAAGGTGCTGGGAAGGAAAAAAGTAGAAGTAGTTGGTAAAATTTTGAAGGAGATAAATCCTGAATTGCGACTGGATATGTTTCCTGGTGGTGTCAACAAAGATAATGTAGATGATTTTTTAAATGGGACTGACATAGCGATTGATGCAATAGAATTTTTTACTTTTAAAGAAAGGATGCTCCTCTATCCCAGAGCGAGAAAACGGGGGATTTATGTAATTCTTTCAGGGGCTCCAGGTTTCGGAGCTCCTCTCCTTGTTTTTTCACCGAATGGACTAACCATGGAAGAATTTTTTGAAGTGCCTTCTGATGAAAAACAAATTGAGAATTTTCGCATGCCAGCCCATAAGATTTGTCCTAAATTACCAGAATATGTGTCCTCTGAGTTAATACAAAAAACTCTTAATCGAGAGAGGCCTTTTTCAGTATTGAGTCCGGCTTGCACATTGGCTGGCTCTTTGTTATCCGCTGAGGCTGTGCTAATATTGCTAAACAAGAGAAAGCCAGTAGTAGTTCCGGAATGCATTATGTTAGACCTTTTTAGACAAGAATTGGTTAGGATGGACTTGTCTAATGAAACATGAAAATCTAATCAAGAAATATTTCCTTTATACTGTTCCTATTCTTCTCGGCATTGGTATCTATTTTGGCATCAAAATGAATCCACATTCTCTGTCATGGTTTATCGCCGCAGCGATCAATCTATCCCTCGCCATCTTTGTTTATTTGAAGAATAAGAAGAGCGAGATAAATAGAACTTTTGCATTAATGAGCATTTGTCTTTGCCTTTGGGCTTTTCTTCTCTTTGGAACATATATAGCCCCCAATGAAGCTTTCGTCACATACTGGAGCAAGGTCTTTCGAATTGGGATGTTATTCATTCCCGCTACATTCTTTCATTTCATACTGGCCTTAACTAGAAACAAGGATAAAAGGAAAATAAAGTTGCTTTACATAGCTTATGCAATTGCGTTAGCATCTACCATTCTTCATTGGATGGGATTACTTACCAGTGGATACATCAATGCTGGTTGGAAATACTCCCCCAAGCCTGGAATACTATATAGGTTGTGGTTAATAAATCTTGTTTTTTGGTTATCTTATGGATTATTTCATGTTTTTCAAAGTTACAGAGTGGCTAAGTTTACTCATGAGCGAAACCAGTTAAGATATTTCCTCATAGGTGCTACTATTTGCATTGTTTTTGGTCTTGTGAATGTCCTAACATCATTTGCAGTCAGGGTCTATCCGGTAGGAGGTTTTACAACTATAATCTACACTGGCATTATCGCCTATGCCATTGTCAAGCACCAGTTAATGGATATTCGCATTATTATCGGGAGGAGTGTGGCTTATGCTTCTTTGACAGCATCCATTGCTGGAGGATATTTTATTATCCTCTGGGCATTTAGTTTGCTGTTTGCAAATGTTGCCGGCCATAATGTTCTGGCTACAATTGCCTTTGCTTTGATCATCGTCCTTGGTTTCCAGAGGCTAAAGGATAAGGTTCAATATGTGGTAGATAGGTTGTTCTTTAAAGAGAAATACGATTATCATAAAACGCTGAGAGAGTTCAGTGGAGCTTTAACATCAATCGTAGAGCTGGACCGGCTATCTAATCTCATAGTCAATACAGTTGCGGGGACGATGCATATTGGTAGAAGTTCCTTACTAATATTAGATGAGGGAGAGAAACAGTTTGAGGTCAGGGTGCATAAAGGACTGCAAGGTGGAGAAGTTGGTGGAGATATAAACCTTGGTTTTGATAGCGGATTGGTTAAGTTATTAAACAGAGAGAGGCGGATTCTCAACAGAGAGGAGATTGAGGTAAGGTTGAGTGAGGACAGGTCGCCGGAGGCGACCGAGGAAAGGTGGAAAGAATACCAAGAAGCTAAGGCTCAAATGGATAAATTGGAAGCTGTGATAAGCATTCCTCTGGTAAGGAAGGACAGGCTAATCGGTGTCTTTAACTTAGGTGAGAAGAAATCTGAGGATGCTTTCACTGCAGAGGATTTGGAGCTCCTTACTACCATTTCTAACAATGCGGCCATAGCCATAGAGAATGCCAGGTTATATGAAGAGAGAAGGGGAATGGAGAGACAACTGTATCAATCTGATAAGTTAGCCGCTCTGGGGACTCTGGCTTCTGAGATGGCTCATGAGATGAAAAATCCACTTGTCTCTATTAAAACCTTCGCACAGCTTTTCCCTCGTAGATTCAGGGATGAGAGTTTTCGAGATAAGTTCAGCGAGATAATTCCTCAAGAATTAGACAGACTGGAGAATGTTTTAGGAGAGCTTCTGAATTTTGCCCGCCCTTCCGATGTAAAATTCCAGCCAGTTGATATTGCAGAAATTATTGATAGTATCTTACTTCTCATGGGTGGTGAAATCTCAAAACACCAGATTAGAGTGCATAAACAGTACTATAATCATCTTCCCAGGCCAGTAGCTAATAAAGAGCAATTGAAGCAAGTATTCATGAACCTCATTTTAAACGCTATTCACTCTATGCCTGAAGGTGGGGACCTCACAATTTCGGTCAAGGTAGCGGGTGAATCTTCTAAGGCGATAGAGATCAATTTTAGAGATACAGGTTGTGGGATTCCCGGGGAGAATCTTTCTAACCTGTTCAATCCATTCTTTACCACAAAAGAGGGTGGAACTGGATTGGGCTTAGCTATCAGCCAAAGGATTGTTAAGGAACATAACGGCGCCATTGAGGTAGAAAGCCAAGTAGGAAAGGGGACTACTTTTACTATAAAACTGCCAACAGAGAGTTAAGGAGAGGGCAGTTAGATTTTAGTCTCAAATTGCATAGTTTTTTGTGCAAGTGTGGTAGAGAAGGGAACAACTGAGGAGGATAGAAAGTTGTCTTTTCAAGTTGTTGGGAAGAACTTTTTTGCCATCCACAAGATATGGTATATTTGGCTTCAGAGGATAGAGAGAAAAGGTAGGGAAAGGAAGCGTATGCCCCAATAAATGCGTAAATAATTGTGCATAATAATTAGGGGTTGATTGACATCATCTTTTGACTAAGTCTATCTAATGCATATATTTAGATAGGCTTTTTTGTTTGTTGGCACGTTTCTTGCTTTACTAATAAGGCAGCTAATGTCGTCACCTATGACTGGGGGAAGTCTTATGCAACGGACTATGGTGGCTAATGACCCACAATTAGATTTAAGAATGGTCATCAAGGGGGTCATGGAAAAGATGATGGAGAAAGAGGCTGGCTTGAAAACAGCCAGGAGAATTTTTGAGAATGAGCTTATTTCTGTAATCCTGAGGAAGGTCAATGGCAATCGAAAGAGAGCAGCCAGGATTTTGGGGGTTAGTCAGAGCCGTCTCAGCCAGACTTTCAGCCAGAGTAGATATGCAGAGAATAAGCCATAGGTTAACAGGGTGAAAGCGGCAGAAATTATTGAGAGATTATGGAGTATAGTAAGCAATGGGAATAGAATAAAACAGCAAGAGGGATGGAATGGAGCGGAAAGGAGGAAATATCCACGATCGCCAGGGCCTTATCTTGATTGGTTATACCCCCGTGTCCGGGAGAAAGAAATATAGGCGAGGAAATGCCGTCGGCACGAACATAGGCGATGGTATGTATCTTCAAACCTCAGATCTTGTACGTTCCGACCTGCGCAGAATAGAGAACGGAACCATACGCGAGTTAAAACTTGAATTTAAATTACCGGTGGACAAAGAACAGGTTACAACTTTGAGTGAAATTAGCTGGTTAAGGCCGACGAAGTTGGGAGCAGTTGGCATGGGTGTGAAATTTCGTAATATGAGCATGAGAGATAAAGGAAAGATCGCAAGATATGCAGTCAGTAAATTCATTGAGAAGGGTTTGATTGAGGACAGGCAGGCAAATGGAAGGTTCACCTAGCTGACCTGGAGGCTATGTCTTCGAATCGTCCCTATCTGTCATCAGACAGGTATCTGCACTAACTAAGGAGAGAGGTGATAACATGGCGTGTGAAGAATGGAATGGAAGAGAGAGGAGAAAGTATCGTCACTTACCAACTCGGGTTACCGTTGACTATGCACTCAGGTTTGCCGGGGATGAGAAAAGCATAATTACGGAGGGCAGAGGAGTAGCTAAAAATATAAGCGGTGACGGGATGTTTCTCGAGATTTCAGCCCTTTCCCCTCAAGACTTATATAAGTTAAAAATGAGAGACGATAAATTGCAGATTACTTTCACATTACCTTTGAGTGAAGACCCTATTATCACCCTATGCGAGTTGGTCTGGTCAAAAATGGTAAAGCCTGATATAAATGCCATAGGTATTAAATTCGTCAGTATTAAAGCAGTAGAGAGAGCAAAGATTCTTAAATACACGATAAACAAACTTATTAATGATAGCCTGTATGAGAAAAGTTGAAGAACAGAAAAGGAAGTTAACAGAATCCTTCCGGTGGACTGATTTTATCTCCTCTTAGCTTCTCCTTGCAGATTCTTCTTTTATTCCAATCCTTTGAAATCACCGATTCTACCTGTCAGCATGGGTTTCCCGGTGTTTCAAAAAATCAAAAAATCATTGACATAGCTCAGATCTGACACTACAATAAGAACACCTTTCTTTTGGCATTTTAGGATTTTCAATCCATTTTATATAACAGATCTGGTAAGAGACACTGCCATGGCCGAGAAGCTGATTCGGTATTTCAAGAGAATTGAATAGGGAAGGGAGGATTAAAGTGACACTTAAGGAATTTTATGCTGAGATAAAAGATTGTCAGAAATGTTCTCTCGGCCGTTCCAGGACAAAGTTGGTCTTTGGAGCCGGCAATGAGAAAGCTGATATTGTCTTCGTGGGGGAAGCCCCTGGCTATTATGAAGACCAACAAGGAGAGCCATTCGTGGGAGCGGCAGGGAAGCTTTTGACTGAGCTTCTCGGGAAAATTGGACTTAAGCGCTCAGATGTCTACATTGCCAATATCCTCAAATGCCGCCCTCCGGAAAATAGGGATCCCAGCCGGGAAGAAGTGGAAGCATGCAAGGGGCATCTCTTCAAACAGATTGAAATCATCAAACCCAAAGTAGTATGCACGCTGGGGAACTCTGCTACCCAGACCATTCTTGATAAACGGGTGCCCATTACCAAGGTAAAAGCCAAAGCAACCCAGGTGAGAGACTTCTTAGTCTTCCCCCTCTATCACCCGGCCGCGGCCCTGCACCAGGGCTGGATGAGAGAACCTTTAGAGGAAGACTTTCAGAAGCTGAAAGAATTTTTAGATTCAGGTGTAAGACCCAAGCCACTACCCGCATTGCGGGAGGCAGAACAGTTGGATTTATTTTAGGAGTGACAGATGCGTAATTCAGAGATAGCCCTAACCTTCAGTGAGATTGCCGATATTTTAGAAATAAAGGGGGAGAATCCCTTTCGGGTGCGGGCTTACCAGAAGGCAGTGCGGGTCTTAGAGAATTTACCGGAAGAGATAGAAGCAATACATCAAAAGGGAGAACTGGAAGGTATTCAAGGAGTAGGGGAGGGCATTGCCAGGAAGATAGAGGAACTCCTTACTACCGGGAAGCTTCAATACTATGAAGATTTGAAAAAATCTGTCCCACCTGGATTAATAGAGCTTCTTGGCATCCCTGAAGTCGGACCCAAAACAGCATCTCTTTTCTATAAAAAATTAGGCATAAAGAACATCAAGGATTTGGAGAAAGCAGTTAAACTGCACCGGATTAAGGACCTTGCCGGAATAGGAGAGAAAACGGAGGAGAATATCCTGCGAGGGATAGAGTTCCTGAAGCGAAAGCACGGAAGAATGCTCCTGGGTAAAGCCTATCCTTTAGCTCAGTCCATCATCGGCGCCCTAAAAAAACTTCCTGAGGTGGATCGGATAAGCCCGGCTGGTAGCCTGCGTCGGATGAAGGAGACCATCGGGGATATAGATATATTGGTTACTTCCAGGAAACCCGCCAAGGTAATGGAAGTTTTCATTAGTCTTCCACAGGTGACCGGGGTCCTGGCTTCGGGAGAGACTAAGTCAAGCGTCATTATGGGGGAAGGATTGCAGGTAGATGTGCGGGTAGTCAAACCAGATAGCTTTGGAGCCGCTCTTCAATATTTCACTGGTTCCAAGCCGCACAATATCAAGTTAAGGGAACTGGCCAATAAGCGAGGTTTAAAGATTAATGAGTATGGAGTCTTCAGAATCAAGAGCGGAAAGAAAGTGGCAGGTAAAGAGGAAGAGGATGTTTACGCAGCCCTGGACCTTCCTTATATTCCACCTGAGCTGAGGGAAGAGAGGGGAGAGATCGAAGCCGGGCAGGAAGGTTCGCTCCCTGAATTAGTTGAACTCAAAAGTATTAAGGGTGACCTGCATGTCCATTCTAAATGGAGTGATGGCTCAGGGACAATTCTGGAAATGGCCGAAGCCGCCAGGAAACTTAAATACCGGTATATAGCCATCTGTGACCACTCTAAATCCTTAGGAGTAGCCGGGGGACTATCGGAGGGAGATTTAAAGAGGCAGATTGCTGAGATTAAAAAAGTCAATGAAAAGCTTCACCCGTTTAGAGTCTTAGCCGGAAGCGAGGTAGATATTCACAGCGACGGCAGGCTGGATTTTGAGGATGACATCTTAAGGGAACTGGACATAGTAATAGCCTCTATTCATACAGGCTTCAAACAAGACCGAAAGACGATAACCAATCGTATTATTAAGGCTATGGAGAATAAGTTTGTCCACGTCCTTGCTCATCCCACCGGTAGACTGCTCCATGAGCGGGAGCCATATCAGGTAGATATGGAAATCATTATTAAGGAAGCAAAGAGAACGGGCACTTTCCTGGAGTTGAATGCCTTCCCGAATAGGTTAGACCTGAATGATGTCCACTGCCGCCGGGCCAGGGAGGGAGGAGTGATGATTTCCCTGGGAACAGATTCTCACCATAAGATGCAGCTTGAGGCGATGCATTACGGAGTAGCCACTGCCCGACGGGGCTGGTTAGAAAATAAGGATATTCTGAATACTCTCTCACTCAAAGACCTGTTGAAAAAATTAAAACGGAGGTGAAAGATGAGCGGGATTTTTGGAGTAGTTTCCAGGGAAGATTGTATAGAGGCTCTGTTCTACGGCACGGATTATCATTCACATTTAGGGACTGAATATGGCGGCATGGCTGTGTTAGGAGAAGATTTCGCCCGCCAGATACACAACATAAGCCAGACTCAGTTTAAGTCAAAATTCTATGAAGATTCTAAGCGCATGAAGGGAAACAAGGGCATCGGCGTTATTAGTACCTTTGATGAACAGCCCATTTATCTAAACTCTAAGTTCGGTCCATTTTGTATAGTCACCAATGGGCTGGTAGAAAATGTGGAAGAATTAGCGGCCGGGCTGCTTAAGAAAGGAATATCCTTTAGCGAGGTGGGCAAGGGGACGGTTAATGTGACAGAGCTGGTAGCCAAGCTGATTAGTCAGGGGAAGGATTTAGTAGATGGCATAGAAAAGATGTTCGATGCCATAGATGGCTCCTGCTCACTCCTGTTGCTGAATAAAGATGGAGTCTATGCGGGCAGGGATAGGTTTGGATACACACCCCTTGTGATTGGGAAGCGGGAGGATGCCTGGGCAGTGACTTCTGAGAGTAGCGCCTTCCCGAATATTGAGTTCCAAGTAGTGAAATACATCCAGCCCGGGGAGATAGTTCTCATAAATGAGGAAGGCATGGCGCAGAGGAGGCCGGGTGGGAATATAAATCAAATCTGCGCATTCCTCTGGATATACACCGGCTTTCCTGCCTCAAGCTATGAAGGGATAAATGTAGAGATAGTAAGGGAGCGCTGCGGTCAGTGCCTGGCAAGACGGGATAAGGATATAGAAGTAGATGTAGTCTCCGGGATTCCTGATTCGGGAACTACCCATGGCCTGGGATATGCTATAGAGTCCGGGAAACCTTACCGGCGGCCGTTGGTGAAATATACACCTGGATATGGCCGGAGCTACACCCCGCTTTCGCAGGAGACACGCGATTTGGTAGCTAAGATGAAGCTCATTCCTATCAAAGAGATAATTGAAGGCAACAGGATTGTAGTATGTGAGGATTCTATAGTCAGGGGGACTCAGCTCAAGAGTTTCACCATAAAGAAGCTTTGGAGCGGAGGAGCCAGAGAAGTGCACGTCCGACCGGCCTGCCCGCCCTTGATGTTTCCATGCCGGTTTAATCTGTCCACCCGGAGCATCCATGAACTGGCGGCTCGAAAGGCCATTCGAGCTCTTGAAGGGAAAGACCTGGAGGATGTGGTAGAATACATAGACGAGAGTTCTGAGAAATACAAGAAGATGGTGAAATGGATTGCTGACGATTTAGAAGTTACCACCCTTAGATATCAGACGGTAGATGATATGGTCAAGGCCATCGGACTGCCCAGGGAGGAGCTGTGTCTCTATTGCTGGACCGGTGAATGCCCAAAACATGGAAGATAGAATAGCATTAAAACCCATAGGCATAATTCATGCACCGTATAAAGACCGAAAGAGTTTAAGAAAATTCCTCACTTCGTTCGTCATACAGCCGAAGGTAGTACTGTTCCACCGTATACTCTACTGCGAGAAAAATAAAGAAAAGTCTGGAGTGCTTTAGTCAGATGCAAATCGGTATAAGTAAAACAAAAAAAGACGCCTTAAAGAAAAAAATGCAGAATCTGGGAATCCGCGAGGAGGACCTTAAGGAAAAATTTATCCGTTCAAGTGGAAAGGGAGGACAGAAAGTCAATAAGACATCCACATGTGTTTATTTGAAGCATGCGCCAACTGGTATAGAGGTAAAATGTCAACGGGAACGTTCACAGGCCTTGAATAGATTTTTGGCAAGAAGGATTCTTACCAATAAAATTGAAACACTTATGCTGGGGAGACTATCAGAGGAAAGACAACGGATAGAAAAAATTAGACGACAGAAGAGAAAGCGGTCAAAACGGGCAAAAGAAAAAATATTAGCCGCCAAACGTAAGCAATCCGAAAAAAAGAAGTTACGTGAAGCAGTTGAAACTCCTTCCGAAAGTGAATAAACAGAAGCAATGGTTTTTACAAATTATAGGGATATATGTGGAAGTAAAAAACTGGATCTGGCTTATTTTTATTGACAACAGGAAGGATTGTGGTAAACCGGGTATGTAAAAAAAGGATATAAAAGTTATTTAGGAGATAACCTGTGACACCTAAAAATACATCAAGGATTTTAGGGCCTATAGAGACCAATATAGTGGCCCGTTTGACATACGAAAAAAAGGCGATTGTCACCGTTAAGGATCTTGATCAATTGTTCAATCTCTCTCCAGAGGACAGAAAACAGGTTGTTTTTCGCCTTAAAAAGAAGAAGATACTGTCACCGATAAAGCGAGGTGTATACGCGTTTTCACCGTTAGAAGCTGGTCCCGAAGGAATAGGGGTTGATGAACTACTTATTCCGCCGCTCTTCTTCCCCAAAACAAATTAATGATTAAGTTTGGAATTAGACAGTCATTTGATAGTATGGAACAACTTGAAAAAAGATATTCAAAGATAAAGGTACCTGTTGAAGTGGCTCTGCCTTATTACTGGGATATATACGAACCGATTAGGAGGCATTTGACAAAGATAGCTGAAAAGATTAAGTCTTTTGACACGCAGGTGTTAAGTATACACGCTGTTCAGGCGCCTATTACGGATGAGAGATTTAGAATATGGGGAAAGGAAATAGTTGATTTCGCGAAAGCGCTAAGTGTGAAGACTATTACATTACATCCTAACAATGTAAATAAGGACAAAGACGTGCAACAAGAAGCTCTTAAGAATTTGGGATATTTTGCTGAGGCATGTAATGACGAAGTTGTGTTTTGTATTGAAACTTTTGAGGGTAAAAGAAGAGTATTTACTCCCGATGAAACGGTTACATTCAATTTACCGATGACGCTTGATACCTCGCACATACGGGATAATGAAAAGATATGGAGCTTGCTCAAAAGCTACAAAGAAAGCATTTTGAATGTACATCTTTCAGCCAGAGAAGGAAGTAAGCAACATTTGCCTATAGACAGTTTTTGCAAAGAGGTAGTGAGTTATCTGATCAAGAGTGGATGGGAAGGGAATGTGATATTGGAG
>JAGMAN010000040.1 GCA_023130215.1 bacterium | reverse complement strand
GGAGTTACCTTACCCGCCGGTAGTCATGTTGAATGTGATATTACTGACCAGGCTGAAGTATCCAAAGCAATTTGTGAAATAAGCCTGGACTTAGTAATTCATGCGGCTGCTTATACTGATGTGGATGGATGTGAGACCTGTCCCGATAGGGCCTATGAAATAAATGCTGTCGGCAGCCGCAATGTTGCTTTAGCCTGCCAGAAGTGTGGGACGGCAGGTGTCTATATGAGTACAGATTTTGTCTTCAATGGCAAAAAAGTGCAGCCCTACATTGAAGAGGACGAGCCACAGCCCCTTAGCATCTATGGTAAAAGTAAATTGGAGGGAGAAAGACATTTTTCTTCTCTCTTGGATAAATACTTTATCGTTCGTAGTTCCTGGCTATTTGGGCAGTTTGGTAAAAACTTTGTGGATACCATATTGAAGCTGGCCGGGAAAGGGAAAGAGAAAGAGCTAAAAGTGGTAAATGACCAGATTGGTTCTCCTACCTACAGCAAGGATTTGGCTAAGGCAATAGGCAATCTGATAAAGACATCTTCCTACGGTATTTTCCATATTTCTAACCGAGGCAGCTGTTCCTGGTATGAATTTGCCCTGACCATCCTAAAATACGCCGGCATCCAGGATGTGACTGTCCAGCCGATAACGTCAGATGAGCTTAATCGCCCAGCTAAAAGACCTGAGATGTCCATCCTGGATAATGCTCACTATATTCAGACTGTGGGTAAAGCGCTGAGACCGTGGCCGGATGCACTGGATGACTATCTGAGAGGACAAGAAAAAGCTCGCACTACGGAGCACGCAGAGGATGATAGAGAGTTATAGTTTTGAAAAATTTTGATTTTATATCAGAATTCTGTTATAGTGACTGCCGGGAAAAATGCTGAGGGTCATCGGGGGAGAGGCAAGAGGACGCAGGTTAGCCATCATGAGGGGGCGAACTATCCGTCCCACAGCAGATAGAGTTAAAGAATCACTCTTCAACATACTGGGTGAAAAAGTGGTCGAGGCTGAGGTGCTGGACTTATTTGCCGGGGTAGGGAGTTTAGGGATAGAAGCCTTAAGTCGGGGGGCGAGGAAGGCAGTCTTCGTTGATAAGAAAAGTGGCTGTGCAAGAACTATAAGGAAAAATTTGCAGACACTTGGTTTCAGTGAGAGAGCAGA
>JAGMAN010000004.1 GCA_023130215.1 bacterium | reverse complement strand
AAGATAGAAAGGAGGGAATATAATGTTGGCCAAACTAAGCACCCGCAGACAGTTTGTCATTCCCAAAGCTATTGCTACCATCCTGCATTTGAAACCGGGAGACCTGTTGAATGTGGTCCGTAAAAATAATAGCGTTGTTCTCACTCCTGTGGATATAGAAGAAAGATATGATCCTGGTCTTGTGGCTGGCGCTAGTAAATCTTTAGAAAAAGGACTGGAAGAAGGAAAAACTTTCGGTTCCTTCAAAGAGATGATGAAAGATATTCATCGCCATACCAGAAGGAAAAACAAGCATGCCGCCCGATAGGTACCTGTACCGGAGGACAAATCGGTTCCTGAAGAGTTATAAACATTATGGTCCGGAAATACAGAAGCGTGTAGACGAAACGCTGGAATCTATTCATAAGTATCTGGAAACTGGCAAAGCAGTGTATGGGCTGCGCGTTAAATGTTTGAGGGGGGAAATATATGAGTCGAGGGTAAACATACATATTCGCATTGCCTATTATAAAGGCAAAGATATTATTAAGTTCTTTTGTCTGGGCAAACACGATGATATACAGACCTGCCTTAAAAATCTCAAGCAACTTTTATTGTGAACGGTGATCATGAGCTTAAGCAAAAGTGGTATTATAACCCTGGGTTTGTAATTCTGATACTTTTAGCCTTAGGCCCTTTTGGGCTTTATTTTTTTGGAGAAGTGATAGTTTTCTCAGATAACCCATAAAGGGTTTTTAAGATGAGGAAGGGGAAGAGTCAGAAGGAAGATGTTAGAGGAACTCGCGAGGCGGATTAAGGGAAGGGTAGCCATTGTCGGGGTGGGCAATTCCATGAGAGGGGATGATGGGGCTGGCCCTTCACTCATAGAGATGCTTAAGAACAGTCATGGAATATCAACTATAAACTGCCAACCACCTCACGGCAGGCAACCTGTATCAAGGAGAGAGTATCAACTATTTGACTGTGGCCAGGCGCCGGAAAATTATCTTGTTCCCATTGCTGAGTTTGAACCGAACACCACCCTGGTTATTGACAGCGCTCAGTTCTGCGGCCAGCCGGGGGAGATGAAGCTCTTTGAAGCGGAAGACATTAAAGTGCAGGGAATATCCACCCATAATGCACCCCTTTCTCTTTTTATGGATTATTTAAAGAAGGAAACAGGAGCAGACATTTTTTTGTTAGCTATCCAGCCCGGAGGAACTAAGTTGGGTGAAGAGATAAGCTCTGAAGTTAAAGAAGCCATTCAGCTTCTAAGGGATAGACTAAGGCAAATTCTTGAAAATGGGGGCACATCCTAATTTCTTCTCATGCTCTTAAAATGGGGTGTGTCCCAATTAAACAAAAAATGAAGACTGGATTTGGAAGATTGGCTTCCCTGGGGGAGACAAAAGGCATTCTCTTCAAACACGCTCCTCAGGTTGAATCCATAGAAGTGAGCCCCGGCCAGGCAGTGGGCTTCGTCCTGGCCGAGGATGTCAGAGCTGAGATAGATGTTCCCCACTTCGTAAAATCAGCTATGGATGGTTATGCCGTGAGAGCTGAGGATACATTTGAGGCTGCTGATTCCCGGCCGATTACCTTAAACCTTATCGGCTCAATTGAGCCAGGGGTGCGGTTAGAAAGAGCCATTGACAGGGGAGAGTGCTTTGAGATTGCCACCGGAGCCCCCCTCCCGCAAGAGGCAGATGCCGTAGTTATGGTTGAGTATACTGAACAGAAAGAGAGTGAAGTGAAAATTCGCAGAAGCGTGGCTCCGGGAGCCAATGTGGTAGGAATCGGCTCAGATATTAAGAAGGGAGAGGTTGTCTTGCCAGAGGGTATGTGCTTACAGCCTTCCCACATCGGAGTCTTAGCGGCTCTGGGAAGAGAAAAGGTGGCGGTGAGGAGAGGAGTAAAAGTAGCCCTTCTTTCTACCGGGGACGAAATTTTAAGCCCTGGTGAAAGATTGACCCCTGGCAAGATCTACGATATCAACTACTGGACGATTGAGGCGGCTTTAAGGAAAGATAACTGCGAAGTCATAAGTTTGGGTTTAGCTAAGGATGATATTGAATCGCTTAAGGAGAAAATTCTTGACGGGATAAAATTGGCTGACCTGGTCTTGCTTTCCGGGGGTTCTTCCTTAGGGGGAAGCGACTTGGTGGGTGAGGTAATTAAAGATTTAGGGGAACTTCTAATCCATGGAATTGCCGTTAAGCCTGGGAAGCCAACTATTGCTGGGACGGTTCAGGGGAAACTGGTTATTGGTCTGCCTGGCTATCCTATGTCAGCTCTCTCTAATTACTATATTCTCCTCCAACCTCTCATCTTGAAAATAATGGGAGGCAAAAAAGAACCAAGATACACAGAAGCCAAACTTTCCCGCAAGGTAGCCTCCACTATTGGCAGATTTGAGTTTCTGCCGGTGAGACTCCAAGGAGGGGAGCGGGCGCTGCCCATCAGCAAGGGCTCCAGCGCCATCACTTCCTTAGCTTTGGCCAACGGCTTCGTTGAAATCGGGGAGAACGTGGAGGTTTTAAATAAAGAGGAAAAGGTTAAGGTAAGGCTCTTCTAAAGTGATTGCCCGTTATTTAATCTCGCCTACTCGAAAGTGAATTTCTTTGATTAAGTCTTTCCCTAACCGCCTATTGAGCTCTTTTAAAATTTCTTCCTTGCGGAATTTAGTTAATTGCTCTACCCAGACCGAACTATCTACATTAACCACTAATTTCCCATAATTTAAGGATTGGGGTTGAGTGTGCCTGCCTACATCCTCCCCAATCCATTCTCTCCAGTTCTGCCAAATCTCCCCCTCTTCTTTTTTTCTCTCTATGTCTAAATTTCTTAAAACTTTATCTAATACAGTTTTAATCTCTTCCATCTACAGCTTCATCGGCATAATCACATAAAGGTATTTCTCCTCACCTGCCGGTCTCATCAACCCAGGACTTAAAGAATCTGTTAGCTCTAAATAAACCTCCTCCGCATCCTCATTCTTTAAGAAGTCAAGCATATAGTTTGGATTAAAAGCGATGCTTATGTCTTCGCCCTGGTAGTTTAAGTCTAACTCCTCTTTAGCCTCCCCCACCTCAGGAGTGATTGCCGTCAACATCATTCTTCCTTTAGAAATATCCAGCCTCACCGAATTTGACTTCTCGCTGGTGAGAATAGCTACCCTTTTTAAGGTTGAGAGGAAAGGCTCCCTCAATAAAACTATCTTCTCTTTTACCTTGCGGGGAATAACCTTATTGTAGTCAGCGAAACGGCCTACCAGTAAACGGGAGACTATTCTTATTTTATCTAAACAGAAAGCAATTTGGTTCTCTTTTAAGAAGATTTCTAGATCCCCCACCTCCAATATACGAGAAATCTCATTTACGGCTTTAATGGGAATAATCATATCACTTTTTAAATTTTCAGAAACTTCCATCTTTCTCTTGGTATAAGCTAAGCGTCTTCCATCGGTAGCCACCAACTTTAATTCATTCTCATTTATTGAGAAGAGAACTCCGTTTAAAGCATGCCTTGTCTCTTCACTAGAGACGGCGAAGGATGTTCTTTTAAGCATCTTTTTCAAAAGCTCTTGCCGAAAAATAAAACTTTTTTCCTTCTCTAATTGTGGAATTTGCGGAAAATCTTCTCTGTTTAAACCGCTGACCTTAAAAACGCTTTTTTGGCACTCAATAGTAATTAAACTATCTTTGGTGCTGATCTTAACCTCTGCCTCTGGTAATTCCCTGATAATCTCTCCTATCTTTCGGGCAGGAATGGTAACGCCCCCAGGATCTGTAATTTTAGCTGGAATAAGACATTCAATGCCTATTTCAAGGTCAGTGGCGGCCAGGTGCAGTTCAGATTCTTTTGTTTCTAATAGTAGATTAGAAAGAATAGGCAGGGTTGTCCTTGTAGAGATAGCTCCTTGCACTGTTTGGATACCTTTAACTAGTTCAGCTTTAGGGCAGGTAACTTCCATGTTTTTCCCTCCTCATATCAAAAAACGAAATTCCAATACACTTATTCTTTTTAACTTTATTATTATTATTTATTAATTATTAACTGTAATAACAATAACAGGGGTTGATATGTGAAAAACAAACTTATTGTGAATAATATGAAGAACTTACCGAATTGATAAACTCTTAATAACTTTATCATTTTATCCACATTATCCACATTTATTTCGCTTGCAGCACTCTTTCGTGTTCTAAATTCACAAAGAAAATAATTTTCCACAGTATATGAACAGCAAATTAACCAACCAACCTCCTTTTGATTTGGTCAATAGAATGTTTTAAATCTAAATCTTGTTGACTGTCATTTTCTATCTTCTGACAAGCATGGATAACCGTGGCGTGGTCTCTTCCTCCAAAAGCTTTTCCAATCTCAGGAAGAGAATGGTCAGTTAAATCCCTGGTTAAAAACATAGCTATTTGTCTTGGCAGAACAACCGATTTGCTTCTTTTCTTAGCCTGCATTCCTGAAGGCTCCATTCCATAAAAACGAGCTACCTCTTTCTGGATGGTTTCAATATTTATCTGTTTATCTTCTTGCCTGATGGCGTCTTTCAGGGTTTCTTGGGCCAAGCTAAGAGTTATTTTATTTCCGGTTAAGGAGGCATGTGCCACCACCCTGATAAGAGCACCTTCCAACTGTCTAATGTTGATTTTTATAGTATTGGCGATATAAAAAACCACGTCATCCGGCAGGTGAAAACCCTCTTTACTTTGTTTCTTTTTAAGGATGGCTACCCGGGTCTCCAGAGAAGGGGGTTGAATGTCAACCACCAAACCCCACTCAAAGCGGGAGACCAATCTCTCTTGAAGGGTGGGTATCTCTTTTGGGGGACGGTCACAGGAGATAACAATCTGTTTGTAGGCATCATATAGGATGTTGAAGGTATGAAAGAACTGCTCCTGCGTCGTCTCTTTACCTGCCAGAAAATGAATATCATCAACAAGGAGGACATCTGCATTCCTGTACATATTGCGAAATTTTTCCGTGGTGCGATTTTGAATGGAATCTATCCATTGATTCGTAAATGTCTCAGTAGATATATAAAAGATTTTTGTTTGAGGGTTCTTCCCTCGGATAAAATGGGCAATAGCCTGCATCAGGTGGGTCTTGCCCAGTCCAACCCCACCATAAATAAAGAGGGGATTATAGGCTTTGGAGGGTGACTCAGATACCGCGAGAGAAGCGGCGTGGGCAACCCTGTTGCTCTCTCCCACCACAAAATTGTCAAGTGTATATCTGGGGTTAAGGTGCATTTGAAAAGGAGGGGACGATGGGCGTGTGTTTTCACCATTAAATTCAGCGTCGGAGTTTTGGGGGATGATAGAGAAGTCTATTTTAGTTGCTTTATTATTGGTGGAAGACAGGGCATCCATAATCACATCATAATAATGTTCCTTTAACCAGTCGCGGAAGAATCGGCTTGGAACCTCAAGGAGGAGAACGCCATCTTGAAAGGAAACAAACTTTGTTCGCTTAAGCCATGTCTCCAGGAGCTGTTTATTCACTTTCTTCCCCATGACCCCTAAAACCTGATCCCACATATCTTTAGCCATGGAGAACTCCCCTTCCTGGAGCACTTTTCCACAAGTTATACACAAAGAAAAGGTAGATCAGGCAGTATAGTCTGAGGAACTTCGGGACCTGTTAGAAAAACGGGTCCAGGGAAAGAGCAATGAAGGTTAATGAATATAAGAATTATAAGTTCAGACTTCAACTGCCCGATAACATGCATTTTAACAAGGGGGCTAAATCCTGGCAAGAAAAATTTGTTTGGGGTAGTTTTTAATAATAGAGGATAAAAATAAAACCTCCCAAAAAAGAGAAGGGAGGGAGTGTTTATTTTGTTGACAGCGATGCCCCTTCCCGATATAATCACGAAAGCATGAAAAGAACATACCAGCCATCTAATAGAAAGCGAAAGGGTCAGCACGGTTTTCGCCATCGGATGGGGACAAAGTCCGGGCGAAAGATCTTTAGTCGCAGACGCAGGAAAGGCCGTCGGAAGCTATCCGTTTAGATAGTGGTTAATTACTCATTTAAGAAAGAGGAACGATTGCGGAGGTCGGCCCAGTTGCGCTCAGTCTATACTCGAGGGAAGATGTTCGCAAGCCAGCCCATCAGCCTTTATGTTTTGGAAAATACGCTGAATAGAAACAGGGCTGGGTTTTCTGCCTCTGTAAAAACGGGAAAGGCAGCGGAGCGGAACAGAGCAAGGAGGCTGTTGCGGGAGGCTTACCGACTGAATAAGGGCAGACTGAGGGGAGGACAGGACATGCTTTTCGTAGCTAAAGCGGGGGCGGACAGGCTTTCCTTCCGCCAGGTAGAGGAAATTCTCCTCAGGCTATTCGGGGAAGCCAATTTGCTCTGCGGTGAAACACGGTGAAGCAGTGCTACCTACGGCTAGCAGCACTGCTTCGCTGTGAGGAGCAATCATGAAAAGACTGGCTATATTCCTGATTGCCTCTTATCAAAAAATCTTCTCTCCTTTATTGCCGCCCATTTGCCGCTTTTATCCTTCCTGTTCCCAGTATGCCAGAGAAGCAATTGAGAGAAAAGGAATTAAAGAAGGGAGCTGGCAGGCAATAAAGAGGCTAACTCGCTGCCATCCCCTGAATCCCGGTGGCTATGATCCTGTGAGATAAAATCTTATGGAAAAGAGATTCTTTTTGTTCCTGGCTCTTTCTCTGTTGGTGCTCTTTGTGTACTCCTCCCAAGTCCAACAACAGGATTTGCAGAAAGGCGCTAAGCCGCCGGCCGAGCGGGAGGGAATGGGTCCCCCGTGGGATAAACCGCAGGGCGGGAAGGTAGAACAGCCAGGCCGGAGAAGGTTGGCCGAGGCCAGGCCGGGGAAAAAGGCTGAGAAAAGAGAAGGGAAGGATGTGGTGGTGGAGACTGATTTGTACCGGCTGGTTCTAACCACCAGCGGCGCCAGGATCAAGAGCTATTGCTTGAAGAAGTATGAAGAAATGAAGGTGGCGGAGGGATCTTTGGACAGGGACCTGTCCAGCATAGAAGGCCAATTAAGGAAAGAGAAGAGAGCTGGAGCAAGAAGGAGGCTGGTCCGGGAGAGAGACCGGCTAAAATATCTGATAGAGAGGGAGCGCCTGCCCCCGGAAGGGGTAGAATTGGTGCCCTTCGATGGTCCCGTTTACGGGAATTACCCTTTGACCCTGACCTCCCCCGCCATTGATGAAGACGGGGAGTTGAACTTTGCCCTTTACCAGTCAAGCCGGGATGGCCTGAGATTAGACAGGGGGCAGGAATCGGGAACAATAGAGTTTCGTTATGTCACGCCTCAGGGGATCGAGGTGAAGAAGAGATTCCATTTCTCTCGGGATTCCTATCTCATCCGCCTGGAAATTGTCATCGAGAATAATTCCTCCCGGGCGATAACCGAGGAGAGTTTCTTAATTGCCTACGGGCCGGGGATAGGATTGATTAAGAAAGCGCAGCTGAGGGGTCGGCAGGCTTATCCCTTTGCTTCCTGGGTAGGAGGGAAATTAGCAAGGGACATAGCCGGAAAGGAAATTGGGAGGGGATTCTTTAAGAAAACGACAATGAAGTGGGATGTCCCGAAGCCCCATCCTGGCCCGGTGGGCTGGACGGCACTGCGGAACTCGTATTTTGCAGCAGCTCTCATCCCCGAGGGAGAAGTAGCCGGGGCTCAGCTTTTAGAAAATGAAGATGGAACGCGGGAAATAGCTCTTAAAATGCTTCCTTTCTCCATTCCTCGCGGAGGGGAGGCCTGCAAAAAGCTTTGCCTTTACCTGGGGCCGCAAGAGATAGGGGCGCTTCGGGAAAGTGGTTCAAATCTTGGGACGATCGTTGATTTCGGTTCTTTGTGGTGGATAGCCGGGCCCATTCACACCCTTTTAAGGATATTTCATCGCTGGTTCGGCAACTATGGGTTAAGCATAATACTGCTATCCTTAACAATTAAATTGGTCTTCTACCCCTTTACCCATAAGAGCTTTGAAGCCATGAAGAAGATGCAGGAGGATATGAAAACTATCCATCCAGAGATAGAAGCTCTCAAGGAAAAATATAAGAATAACCCTCAAAAACTAAACAAAGCCACCATGGAATTATATAAGAGGCGGGGGGTCAATCCCCTGGGGGGATGCAAGGGAGGTTGCCTTCCCATGCTTTTCCAGATGCCTGTATTCTTTGCCCTTTATGCTGTCCTCTATAATGCCATTGAGTTAAGACAAGCTCATTTCTTCGGCTGGGTGAACGACCTCTCCAGCCCTGACCCTTACAAGGTCCTTCCCATTCTCATGGGAGTGACCATGTTTCTTCAGCAGAAGTTGACCGGTATGGGTGGAACCAGCGGTCCTGCTGCCCAGCCGGATCAAGCCAAGATGATGAGCATTATGATGCCCATAGTGCTCACCTTCGTCTTTTTCAACATGGCTTCTGGGGTAGTCCTCTACTGGCTCTGCTTCAATGTCTTTACGATAGCTCAGCAATTTTTAGTGAGAAAGAAGACCGCCGATTAGCGAATATGCGGAGAACAGGGACGATTGCGGCCATTTCCACTCCTTTGGGTGAAGGAGGGATTGGTATCGTCCGCTTAAGCGGTCCTCAATCCCTGGCTATCGCTGACCGGATATTCCAGGCAAGAGATGGAATAAAGCTCTCCAAATCCCCAACCCATACCCTGCACTATGGCCATATAATTGAGAATGGAGGGATAATTGATGAGGTCCTCCTCACGGTGATGAGAGCTCCTCGCACTTATACAAAGGAAGACATCGTGGAGATTAACTGCCATGGAGGGATAATGCCCTTAGGAGGGGTCCTGGAATTGGTCCTTAAAAATGGAGCCTCTTTGGCTGAACCAGGTGAGTTCACCAAGAGAGCCTTTCTCAATGGCCGAATAGACCTGACTCAGGCAGAGGCAGTTGTGGATGTTATCAGAGCTAAGACCGCTCTTAGCTTGAGAGCCGCTGTTTCCCAGTTAAAAGGCAATTTTTCAAGAAAAGTGGAGGACGCGAGACATAATTTGCTTAATTTGTTAGTCAAAGTGGAAGCGAGTGTGGATTTTCCGGGTGAAGATGCGGTGAAACAGCACTGGCCAAAGGCCGGTGTTGAGACCCTAAACCGGCAAGAGGTAAAGGAAGGACTCTCCGGGATGGTAGATAGTTTAAGCAAGCTCATAGCCACAGCTAAAAGCGGAAAGCTCCTGCGGGAGGGAATAAAGGTGGCTATTTGCGGAAAGCCGAATGTGGGAAAATCCACCCTCTTCAACGCCCTTTTAGGAGAGGACCGAGCCATCGTCACTGCCACTGCTGGAACAACCAGGGATACCATTGAGGAAACAATAAATGCAGAAGGATTTCCAGTTAACCTAATGGATACGGCTGGGCTGAGGAAGCCCCGGGGAGAGATAGGGAAAGAAAGCGTAATCAGGAGTCGGCGCAGTATGAAGGAAGCCGATCTCGTTCTCCTCGTCCTGGATGATTCTGAGGTCTTATCCTGCGAGGATAAAGTTATTATGGGGGAGGTCAAGGATAAAACGACCATCCTGGTTATCAATAAGATTGATCTTCCCCAAAGGCTAAATATGGACGAAGCAAAGAAGGCTCTACCTGATAAGAGGATAGTCAGAATTTCAGCCATCCGTAAGACCGGTTTTTCACAACTGAAGCGAGCCATAGTAGGCATGTTCTGGCAGGGAGGGGTTCTTTCCCCGGAGACAGCTTTGGTGACCAATGCCCGATACAAGAATGCTCTCCTTATGGCCAGGGAGAGCCTGCAAAATGCCAGGGAAAGCTTAGGGTCTCAAGTGCCACTTGAGTTTATTGCTCTGGACATAAGGTCCTCTATCAATGTCTTGGGGGAAATAGTGGGGGAGGTGGCGACCGAGGACATCCTGAAGGAGATCTTCTCCCGGTTCTGCATTGGGAAGTGAAGATGGCTTGTAGCCTGGAAAGTTGGAACAAAATTTCTCACCAGTTTGTGATATACTCCATAATAGTAGAACTAATTGGGCAGCAAGTCCGAATATGGAAAAAATTAAAAGGCCATGATGGAGAGATTGAAGGGTTTTTGGCAGAAAGGATAGAAACGGAACTGGCCGCCCCATTGAAACATAAGCTGTGCTCTTGACAGGATTTAAGAAGAGGGGTAAAATGTTCCATGTGGAACATTGTAGAAATTTTTACTCAATTATGGCGTACTATCCAAGAAGCCTTTTGGGGAAAGTTTAATGGGCAGGGTCTTTGCCATTGTTAACCAGAAAGGAGGGGTGGGGAAGACAACCACGGCGGTTAATTTAGCTGCCTGTCTTGCGGCAGAGAAGAAGGGGACGCTACTCATTGATATTGACCCCCAGGGGAATGCCACCAGCGGTCTTGGGGTGGATAAGGGCACAGTGGAGCACAGCATCTATGATGCTCTCCTTAACCACCTCCCTCCAGGAAATCTATGTATCTCTACACAACTTCCCTGCCTGGAGCTAATCCCTTCCAACCGACAGCTGAGCGGGGCAGAGGTGGAGATGGTGGAACTTGAGCAGAGAGAGAGCCGATTGAGATTTGCCTTAGAGAAAATCAAGGACGGCTATGAATTCATTCTGATAGATTGCCCTCCCTCATTGGGACTGCTCACTGTGAATAGCCTTGCCGCCGCTGATGCTGTCATCGTCCCCATCCAATGCGAGTATTATGCTCTGGAGGGTATGAGCCAGCTCCTGGAAGTCATCAGGCGGGTGAAGAGAAATCTCAACCCTTATCTAAGAGTGGAGGGCATCCTTCTAACCATGGCCGACGGGAGGGTAAGCTTATCCGGACAGGTTGTGGATGAGGTGAAGAGATTTTTTGGAGATAAAGTCTATGGAACCACAATCCCCCGAAATGTTCGCTTAAGCGAAGCCCCTGGATTCGGAAAGCCGATTATTCTTTACGATGGGTTTTGCGCGGGAGCTGAAGCATATCGGCAGTTAGCAAAGGAGGTTATGAATAGTGGACACGTCTACGAGCGCTGACAAGCGGAAGAGAGTTTTGGGGAAGGGCCTGGAGGCCTTGATTCCCGAAGTTAAAACAGAGGAAAGGGAAGTAGTAGAACTTAATTTAAATGAGGTCAGGCCAAATCGCTATCAGCCAAGGCAGGATTTTAGCAGTTTAGCGGAACTCGTCTCTTCTATAAGAGAGAAGGGGGTAGTCCAGCCAATCTTGGTCAGAGCCTCTGAGGATGGCTATGAACTGATTGCCGGAGAGAGAAGATGGCGAGCGGCTAAGGAGGTAGGACTGACTACTATTCCCGCCATTGTCAAGGAGATGCCAGAGGGGGAGATGTTGGAGGTTTCTTTGGTTGAGAACATTCAGAGGGAAGATCTAAACCCACTGGAAGAGGCCAGGGCGATGCGCTTCCTTATGGATGAATTCAATCTCACTCAGGAGGCACTGGCTCAGCGCCTGGGAAAGGAGCGCCCAACCGTGGCCAACACCCTTCGTCTCTTAAAGCTTCCGAAGGAGGTGCAAGAAGATGTTTCTCGGGGAAGGATCTCGGCCGGCCATGCCCGGGCCTTACTTGCTCTTCCGAGCCAGGGGGAGCAGAAGAAGCTCTCCGGCCGGATCATCCGTCAGGGACTATCTGTGCGGGAGACGGAAAGATTGGTTGAAAGGATGAAGGGAGGGAAGAAGGCTTCCTCCGTGCCCAGTCGTGACCCCCAAATTGTGGCGGTGGAGGCAGAGCTTCGGCGCAGGTTTGGGACGAAGGTGGAGGTAAAATCAAGAAATGGGGCGGGGAGAATTATCATAGAATACTATTCACATGAGGACTTAGGGAGAATCGTGGAAAAATTGGGAGTGTAAGGAAAAGTTCCACATGGAACATTGGCGGATTATTTGGAGGCCTTCAGGTGACTGCTTTGATTAATGGCTCAGCAATTTTAACTTTAGCCATCCTCGTGCTTGCTTTCCATCTTTATAGAAGGAAGGTAGCTGAGAACAGGGAGTTTCAGGGAAAAGGAGAGAAGGCAAGATGCCTGAGCTAATATTTGCCAACTTCATCCTGGCAATCCTGGGCGCCTTTATGGCCGGGTTCGAGTGGACCGTTACCCGGGAGAAAAGAAATCTTTATCTTCTGTCAGGTTTTGGGTCCTTGGCTCTGGCGGGGTTTTTCCAGAGGACTTCGGCCCTTTACCAGGCGCTTTCTAAGTTCGGCCCGGGCTTAGAGACCTGGGGGCTGCTCCTGCTTGGGTTTGGATTCCTCAGCTCGAGGGAGACAACGGATGAAGTGTGGAGAAGACTGTCTCGTTATGCCATTTTCCTCCTTCTCCTGTCTTTCCTGGTGACCTCTGGTCTGGGCCCAATCGGAGCGAAGTATCAGTTAACGGTAGGACTTTGGCAGATGGCCCTGACAGCCGGGATTCTTATTCTTATCCTTAAGAGGCTCCCCTCAGGCCGAGCGGCTCTGGTAGCCACCTTCTCCATCTGGTTAATTATGGCTCTGTCAAGAGTAACTTCGCCTTTGAAGGGAGAGAGCTTCCGCATCGGAGCGGGGCTGCTGGTCTATTTGGGGCTATTCCTCATAGTCTATAAGAACATCCTGTTAGACTTCCGAGCCCTTGAGGGAGTGAGAAGCGCCCTGGTTAAGGAGAAGGAGGTAATCCTCTCCTTCTTAGAGAGAATTGGAGCGGCCCTTCACGATGCCTTTAACTTAGATGAAGTCTTGAAGATGATAATGAGCTGTGTCATGGCCAGCTCCCAGGCGGGCGCCGGGGCTATGTTCCTTTTGGGTGAGGACAAGAAGGAGCTGACGGTAGAGGTGGTAGAAGGGCTATTTCCTCCTCTTCATAAAACCATAGATAAGGCAACCACCAAAGCCAAATACATCATGGAGAAGTTTAAAACCGACAGAATAAAGATGGGGGAGGGAGTGGTCGGCCAGGTAGCTGAAAGCGGCCGCAGTATTCTCATTAAGGATGCTCGCCGTGACCCACGCACTCCCGGGGTCAGTGCAGATTTCCTGCAGATTAAAACCATGGTGGTGACACCCCTGCAAATTAAGGAAGAGGTCCTTGGGGTCATCGCTCTTGTGAACAAAAAAGACGATGGGCGGTTCAGCGAAGTAGATGATTCGTTGCTTCGTGCCTTAGGGAATCAGGCGGCCATCTCTATTAATAACGCCAAACTATATCAGGCCCTATCAGAGAAGGAAAGATTAGAGAAGGAGCTACAAATTGCCAGGGATATTCAGCGGCTTCTGCTGCCGCAAAGTGCTCCGGAGATGGAAGGTTTTGAGCTGGCTTCTTTGGCCAGACCGGCCATGGAGGTGGGAGGGGATTATTATGACTACATCCCGGTGAGTAAGGACGAGTGGGGTCTGGTCATTGCCGATGTGTCCGGGAAAGGGGTGCCGGCTGCCCTGGTCATGGCCATGGTCCGAAGTACCTTGCGGGCCGAGGCCGTGGGAAAGAGCCGAGCGGCCGAGGTCCTTGTTAAAGTGAACAGGTCCATTTACGGAGACATAAAAGATGATATGTTTATCAGCCTCTTCTA
>JAGMAN010000039.1 GCA_023130215.1 bacterium | reverse complement strand
GTATTTCACCAGATCCATCCCCCCTGCTTTCTTGCCCCGTGAAATGCAAAGCATTTCCGGGACTTGAGTCCCTGCCCCCCTGCTTTCTTGCGAAAGCAAGTAAGGGGACTAGGGGCGAAACAAAGCCGTGGGGACTCGCGGGCTTTCACCGCCGGTGGGGAATTTCACCCCGTCCCGAAGACTTACTATAAATGCCTTAAGTGCTGTGTTTTACTGATTGCACAGATTTTGTAAAGATTACACTGATAAAATACTAATAGCTTCGGACCTGCGTAACCATGTACTGGATTGAAAGACCTCTCCTTGCAAGAAGAATAACATGGCTAACCAGAGCTGTCAAGCAGAATTTTTTATTTTTTTTATTTTTTTACTTTTTATTTTAGTTTTAGGCCCTGCTCTGAAAATCATGTTGATTAGGTAATAATGTTATGGTATAATAACCCATCAGCAAACAAAGATGAAAGCTAAAGGAGGTCTAAGACGGGGGGCGAGTGGACAAATGAGAAAACTGCCTAAATTCTTAGAGAAGTATTTTTGGGATGTAGAATTTGAAAAGATAACGTTCAAGAAAAGCAAGGTGTATACTTTGAGGCGAATTCTGGAATACGGTGATGAGGAGGCCGTTGCCTGGATGTGGAAGAATTTTAAGAAATCAGAAATAAAGAACGCCCTATCTAATTTTCGCGGTTATTCTCAAAAAAGCGCTAATTTTTGGGCATTCATACTCAATGTCAAAAAGGATAGAGTGAAATGTTTGAACAAGTCCTTCAGGGCAATACAAAAGCAATTCTGGCCCTATTAGAGAAAAGTGAAATTATACAGAAGTCAAAAGAATAGCAGGTAAATTCATCTCATAGGTGGAGGAGCGATCATGTTAGCCAGGGCTTACTCTGCTTCAATTCTCGGTTTAGAGGCTTACTCAATTGAAATAGAGGTAGATATAGCAAGTGGGCTTCCAGCCGTGGTCGTGGTAGGATTGCCTGATACTGCAGTAAAAGAGAGTAAGGACAGGATTAAGTCAGCCATAAAGAATTCTTCTTTTGACTATCCGACCAGGAGGATTACGGTAAATCTTGCTCCGGCAGATATAAAGAAAGAAGGCCCATCCTTTGATTTGCCTACTTCCCTGGGATTGCTTGCCGCCACTGGTCAACTCTCGGCTGAGAGCCTAAAGGACTACATCATTTTAGGGGAACTGGCATTAGACGGCCGGGTTCGTCCCATAAAGGGAGCTCTTCCCATTGCTCTGAGCCTTAGGAGGAGCTTAAGGAAAAAGCTTATCATTCCAGAAGAGAATACTGCTGAAGCAGCCGTAGTTGAAGATATCCAAGTATATGGAGTAGACAGCCTCCAGGAGGCAGTCAGTTTTATAAATGGCCAGAGCCAGATGGCTCCTCATAAGGTAAACTTGGATGATATCTTAAAAGGATTATCTGATTATGAAGTTGACTTCTCAGATGTGAAAGGTCAATTCTCGGTGAAGAGGGCAATTGAGATTGCCGCCGCCGGCGCTCATAATGTCCTGATGATTGGTCCTCCTGGAGCCGGCAAGACTATGTTAGCCAGAAGAGTTCCTACCATTATTCCAGATATGAGCTTGGAGGAATCGCTTGAGACAACCCGGATTCATAGCGTGGTCGGTCTTCTTCCCCCGGCTCAGGCCTTAGTCGCCACCCGTCCTTTTCGCTCACCCCATCACACATCATCTGATATTGCCCTGGTTGGCGGAGGCGTAGTCCCCAAACCAGGCGAGGTAAGTCTGGCTCATAATGGAGTGCTTTTCTTGGATGAACTGCCAGAATTCAGTCGAGATGCACTTGAAGTTTTAAGACAGCCACTGGAAGATGGGTCGGTAACTGTCTCTCGTTTAGCTAATACGCTGACCTTTCCCTCAAGGTTCTTACTTATCTGCACCATGAATCCTTGCCCCTGCGGCTATTACTCGGATCCCCGGAAGGAATGCCACTGCACCCCATACCAGATTCAGAGGTATCTGTCAAGAATTTCTGGTCCTCTGCTCGACAGAATAGATATCCACATTGAAGTCCCGGCCTTAGAGTATAAAGAGCTGACCGAGGAGAGGGATGGTGAGCCTTCAGAAGATATAAGGAGAAGGGTAAATGGGGCAAGAGATATTCAAAGAGAGCGTTTTAAGGAGAAAGGCTTGCACTCAAACGCTTCCATGAGTCAGAAACAGATAAAGAAATATTGCCGTTTAGATGAGGATGGAACCGAGCTCCTCAAGATGGCTATAAATGAACTGGGAATATCTGCCAGAGCTTATGACAGGATACTCAAGGTGGCCAGGACAATTGCAGATTTAGCCGCCTCAGAGGAAATCCTGCCTGACCATATCTCTGAAGCCATTCAATATAGGAGCCTGGATAGAAATTTGTGGGCATAAAATGGCTAAGAATCAATTTGGAAGGCATCCTTAATCAGCTCCACCTTAGCCGCCTTCCTTCCAGGGTTAGCCAAAATGGAGACCACATCAAAACGGCACGCTGTCTCCAGTCCATTTCTTTTCAGGTAGAGAGAAGCTACCTTTCCTATCTGATGCTGTTTACCTTTAGTTACCGAGGCTTGAGGAGGACCATAGTCATCTGATCGGCGGGTCTTAACCTCGATGAAAGCAATCGTCCCCTTATCCCGAGCAATGATATCTATCTCCCCTAAGGGGGTGCGGTAGCTTGTCTTAATTATCCGGTAGCCCTGCCTTCGCAAAAATTGGTAGGCTGTTCTTTCTCCCCATTTTCCCAATTCAATCCTAAATCCGGACTTCCCCGGTTCTGTCATTCTATTTTTGATTTTTGATTTTCCCTCTGGAATTTTGATGCTGTTTCCCTCACCGGGCGGAAACTGCGACGATGTAGAGGCGAGACCCCATACCGAGCTAAAGCCTCCAGGTGCCTCCTGGTACCATATCCTTTGTGACTGGCAAATCCATATTGGGGCAGATGCTTATCTTCCTCTATCATGATCCGGTCTCTTGTCACCTTAGCTACAATAGAAGCAGCCGCGATGGAGATGCTCAGACGGTCACCACCCGTAATGGATAGCTGAAAGATATCTATATCCGGTATGATTAGACCATCTACTAAGATATACTCAGGCAGTGGTCTGAGCTTGGCTACCGCCCTGCCCATAGCCAGGAAGGTAGCTTGAAGGATATTGATTCGATCGATGGTGCTTTGGTTGACCATCCCCACTCCCACCGCTTTAGCCTGCTTCTTGATCAGGGAGAAAAGTTCTTCTCTCCTTTTGGGACCGAGCCTCTTGGAATCATCTAATCCTGGGATAAAGATATTTTGGGGAAGAATAACAGCGGCCGCCACTACCGGGCCAGCTAAAGGGCCTCGCCCGGCCTCATCTACTCCAGCAACTGCGGAAAAATTTTCCTTCCAAAGTCTTCGCTCATAACGGGACATCCTGAAAAGTCTACTCTTCTCCTGCCTCTGGCTTCTCACTCTCCTCTCCCGCTTTTTTCTTCTCAGACACTGCTTCTTCTCCCCTTTCCTGAATACGGGCAGCTTTTCCCACCCTCTCCCTCAGATAGTAGAGTTTGGCTCTGCGTGTTTTTCCCCGCCCAATTACTTGAATCTTTTGCACCAACGGAGAGTGGAGAGGGAAGATTCTCTCTACTCCCTCTCCAGAGGAGACCCTTCTAACGGTGAATGTTTCCCCGAGGCCATGGCCTCTTCTTCGGATGACTACCCCTTCGAAAAACTGGGTTCGGCGCTTCTCTCCTTCCATGACAACGGTCTCAACTCTGACCCTATCCCCGGCTCTGAACTGGGGCACACTTTCTTTAGGCTCCGCCTTCTCCACTGCTTTAGTCGCATCCATCTCTCTCCCCTTTGACTTCTTTTAAGAATCTCTTGTCTTCCTCCGTCAAATTGGCCTGTTTTAGTAGGTCCGGTCTCCTTAAAAAAGTCTGCCTGATGGCCTCTCTTCTGCGCCAGTTCTGGATCTCGCAGTGGTTACCGGATAGAAGGACCTGAGGAGCTCTCATTCCCCGGTAGACGGGTGGCCGGGTATAATGGGGAAAGTCCAGAAGCTGCTGGTAGAAAGAATCCCGTCTTACCGATTCTCCCTTCCCCAAGACTCCCGGGATGAGACGCACCAGGGCATCGATAACTACCATGGCAGGTAATTCTCCTCCGGTGAGGACATAATCACCAATAGAGAGTTCATCGGTAATCAGTTTCTGCCGGACCCTCTCGTCAATCCCCTCATAGTGGCCGCAGATGAAAAGTAAATTGCTCTCCTTAGCTAATTCCATGGCTTTCTCCTGGCTAAAAGTTTTCCCCTGAGGAGACATCAAAATAATCCTGGGTTGCCCTGCCCGGGAACGTATAAACTCTACCCCTTCAAATATTGGTTGTGGCTTCATAACCATACCCGGTCCTCCGCCATAGGGACGGTCATCAGCCTTAAGGTGCCGGTTGTGAGTAAACTGGCGAATATCATGAATGTTAATCTCCACCAGTCCTGCCTTCTTAGCTCTCCCCAATATGGATTCGTCCAGAGGGCCCTGGAACATCTTTGGGAATAGAGTTAAGATGTCGATCCTCACAAGGCTCCGCTCTTTCTCAGAATCTGCTTGGCCGTGGGAGACACCTTAGCTCCCTGTCTCAGCCAATAGAGAGCCCTCTCCTGATTAACTGAGATCTTAGCCGGGTTCTCCAGGACATTATATTTGCCAATGGTTTCAATAAATCGGCCATCGGCGGGCATGCGGGAATCGGCTACCACCAACCGATAAGAGGGCCTTCTTTTCGTCCCCATCCTCTTCAATCTGATAACTACGGCCATCGCTTCACCTCTTATTCCCAGATAGTCTCCCCTAACTCTCGCTCATAGAGAGGCTGGTTGTAAGGGGGCAAGGGAAATGTGATTACCTCAACAACTCCAGCCGTCGCTCTGGTTACACAATTTACCGCCCCAGCCACTGGTCCGATAACCAGGCCGACAAACGGATTACGGTCCTTAGACCAGTTAACTATTCCCACTGGTATCTCCACCGGAGCAATGACTATATTCTTCAATCCCCGACCTATTTTATGAAGTGGGTTAGCTGCCCCACACTCTGGAATCAACCCTCCCAGGATGACAGCCATAATCACTCCTGCTCCCAAGAGCCTCTTTAAAGTCATATTCATATCAATCCCCCCTTTCCTGCATTCATCAAAATACGGTGAAGCAGTACTGCCTTTGGCTGTATTGCTCCTAAATTCTGCGGTCAATCATCTCGATCAGCTTCTTAATCCTCCGGTCAGCCGAGCCATCGCTTAGCCCACCCGGTGACTGCTTTAGCTGATGTAGTTCATCGGCCATGCGTAGAGCGGTCAGAACAGCTACCTTGGAAGTAGAGACCAGAGAAGAATGTTCAGCCACATCCTTCATTTTCTTGTCTACGAACTTAGCTAATTCTTGCATATATTCTGAATCTTCTTCCCCTCTCAGGGAATACTCCATTCCAAATATCTTCACCTTTGTGAACTTCTCCATTAGCTCTTCCTGCCAATTACCTTCTCTATCCGCTCCAGCATCCCTTCCACTTTAGATTTAATGGCCGCTCTTTCCTTCTCCCAACCCTGTCTCTCCTCCTCCCATCCCTCCTTCTCCTTCTTTGACTGGGCAACCAGACCAAGCAATCTCCCAACTCGCTCTTCTAAAGCACTAAGGCTATCTTCTCCCATAATCTCCATCCTAAATGGGATACTGTTCAATTTTGACCACTATCATTCTATCAGACAATCTCAATTTGTCAACATTCATGAAGGAAATGGTAATGTCAAGCAAAGTGTGTAA
>JAGMAN010000038.1 GCA_023130215.1 bacterium | reverse complement strand
GTCCTGCAAGCAGTGGCCGAGACAACTGATTTTAAGTTTGAGACAGTGGAATATGACTTCGGGGGAGACCGTTATCTGCGCACCGGGGAGACTCTGCCAGATTCGGCCCTGGCTGAGTTTAAAAAGATGGATGCTATTTACTTGGGGGCAGTGGGACATCCCAAGGTCAAGCCGGGGATATTAGAAAGAGGGTTACTCCTTAAATTAAGGTTTAGCTTAGACCAGTATATAAACTTAAGACCGGTTAAGCTTTATCCAGGAGTGTGGACTCCCCTTAAAGATAAGGGTCCCGAGGATATAGATTTCGTGGTAGTCAGGGAGAATACGGAAGGACTTTACTTAGGAATAGGTAGCTTCTCTAAGAAAGGGACTGCCGATGAGGTGGCTGAACAGAAGATGGTTAATACCAGAAAGGGAGTAGAACGCTGTATTCGCTACGCCTTTCAGTGTGCTCGGGAAAGGAACAGAAATCGCAAACTTACCCTCTGCGATAAGGCCAATGTCCTGACCTATGCTCATGACCTGTGGAGAAGGGTCTTCCAGGAGGTAGGGGAAGAGTATCCGGATATAAAAAGAGACTGTAACTTCGTAGATGCAGTCTGTATGTGGATGGTGAAGAATCCAGAGTGGTTCGATGTTATTGTCACCTGCAATATGTTTGGGGACATCATCACTGATTTAGGAGCTATGATTCAAGGAGGAATGGGAATCGCTGCTGGGGCAAATATAAATCCGGAAGGAACTTCTATGTTCGAGCCGATTGGAGGTTCAGCTCCTAAGTATACCGGGAAGAATATGATTAATCCCTTAGCGGCTATCTCCGCCGCTCAGATGATGCTCCAACACTTAGGGGAAAAAAGAGCCGCTCAGTTAGTGGAGGAAGCAATTATAAAAGCTTGCCAGAAGGTAAAGAGCCTCTCCGCCGGAAAGATGGGCTATACTACTTCAGAAGTTGGTGATATGGTTGCCAGCTTTGTGAGTGGTGCGGAGTAAAAATGAAGAAATTCAATGTGGCCGTAGTAGGAATAGGAGTGGTGGGGGCTAAGATCGTGAAGATTCTCAGGGAGAGGAATTTCCCGATAAGAGAGATAAAAATCTTAGCCACCAGGGCAAGAACTGAGAAGATCGGCGACCATGAGTATGAGATTGAACCCACAAAGCTAAAGGCATTCCAGAATGTAGACATTGCCTTCTTCGCTGGAACTGAGGGAGCCAAAGGTGCCTCCCGGCAGTTTGGCTGGCAAGCAGTGGAGAAAGGAGTAGTTGTCATTGATAATGGCGATGACTATCGTTTAGACCCAAGAGTGCCCCTGGTCATTCCAGAAGTAAATCCTCATCACTTGAAGAATCACCCAGGATTTGTCTCCAGCCCCAATTGCTCCACCATCCAGTCAGTCATGGCCTTAGCTCCTCTTCATCGCCGCTCTAAGATAAAGAGAGTCATCGTTTCCAGCTACCAGTCAGTATCGGGAACGGGAAAGGCCGCTATTGATGAGCTTCAGTCCCAGACCAAAGCCATCGTTAAAGGGGAAAAGGTTGGCCGAGAAGTCTATCCCCATCAGATCGCTTTCA
Source organism: bacterium (assembly GCA_023130215.1). Taxonomy (GTDB): domain Bacteria; phylum NPL-UPA2; class NPL-UPA2; order NPL-UPA2; family JAGMAN01; genus JAGMAN01. Next base: position 9,356 of record JAGMAN010000038.1, on the reverse strand, counting down.
ATCTCTTCCCTGAGATTGGAAGCCTCACGAAAGAGTTTCCCGGTTACTATCGTGAAGAAGCTAAGACGGTAAAGGAGACAAGAAAAATCTTAGACGCGCCGGACCTGGCTATTTCAGCTACCTGTGTCCGGGTTCCTGTCCTCTTTGGTCACTCGGAGGCAGTTAATGTCCAGTTTGAGGAGAAGCTCTCGGCTGAGGAGGCAAGGAAAATCTTAAGTTCCTCCCCAGGCATCAAAGTCATTGACCAGCCGGAGAAGAGCCTCTACCCCACTCCCCTTGAAGTCGCCGGAAAGGACGATGTCTATGTGGGTAGAATCAGAGAGGACTCCTCTGCCACCAATTGCCTCAACCTCTGGGTAGTGGGAGACAACATCCGCAAAGGAGCCGCCTTGAACACCATCCAGATCGCTGAAGAAATGATAAAACAGGGCCTTATTTCTTAAAGTTGTGCGAAATATCAAACTCACTATTGAATATGATGGCGGCAGTTATCATGGCTGGCAGCGCCAGCCGCACTCAGCCACTGTGCAGGAGACCATTGAGAAAGCCTTAACCAAGGTTCTTCAGGAGAAAGTAAATCTCGTTGGAGCAAGTAGAACTGATGCCGGAGTGCATGCTCGGGGACAGGCAGCAAACCTTAAGACGAAGAGTAGAATCCCTCTAAGGAATTTAAAAGCCGCCTTAAACAGTCTTCTGCCAGAAGACATAGTGATAAAAAGTTGTCTCCTGGCAGAGGATGACTTCCATGCCCGCTATGGGGCAAAGGGTAAATTCTACCGTTATACCATTCTGAACCGTGCTCTTCCCTCTCCATTTCTCAGGAAATATGCTTATTTCTTTCCCCATCCATTAGGCACTCATGCCATGAAAAAGGCCGCTAAATACCTGATTGGCAGACATGACTTCTCCTCGTTTCGGGGTCAAGCCACCGGAAGGGAGAATTGCATTCGCATCGTAAAGAAGCTCACGGTTAAGTCTGTTGATAATTCTGTTACCTCAAAGAAGATCCCGGTGGGGTCTGGCAGCAATTGCATCTCCCTGGATAGCAAGCATAAACTCATCCATATTGACATAGAGGCTGACGGCTTCCTTTATAACATGGCCAGGGTCATATCTGGCACCCTCTTAGAAGTAGGAAGAGGGAAAATCGGACCTCAAGATATAAGGGAGATATTGCGGGCAAGAGATAGACGCCACGGTGGCCCTACCCTCCCTCCCCACGGCCTCTGCTTAGTCAAGGTGAAGTATTGACAAATTCCAAATAATATGAAAAGATTAAGGAAATTGAAGTATGGAAAGAGGCCTAAAGATTGAAAGGAGAAAGAAGGGGAATATGGATTTGGAAGAACTATTTAATTTAAAGGGAAAAGTGGCGGTGGTAACCGGGGGAGGAGGTATACTCTGTGGAACAATATCCAGGGCCCTGGCCAAGCAGGGAGCCTCAGTAGCTCTGCTTGACCTTAACAAAGAGGTGGCTCAAAGAGTAGCCGGGGAAATTTCTCGGGAAGGGGGAAAGGCAATCGCCCTTAAAGCTGATGTTCTTTCCCGCAAGAGCCTGAATGAATGCCTCTCCACTATTATGAAAGAATTTGGTCACCTGGATATTCTGATAAATGGAGCAGGCGGAAACAAAAAGGAGGCAACTACCTCTAAGGAACTTGAATTCTTTGACTTGCCTGCAGAAGCAATAAGAGGAGTCTTTGACCTGAATTTTTTAGGAGTCTTTCTTTCCTCCCAGGTTTTTGGAAAGGTTTTAGCCAAACAGGAAGAAGGAGTAATTATCAATATTTCTTCAATGAATGCTCTTCGTCCTCTAACCCGGATTCCAGCTTACTCAGCCGCCAAAGCAGCCGTATCTAATTTCACTCAATGGTTGGCCGTTCATATATCTCAGAATTATTCAAAGAAGATTCGGGTGAATGCTATTGCTCCTGGTTTCTTCCTCACTGAACAGAATCGTTTCCTTCTTGTTGACGAGAAAACCAGTAATTTTACTCCTCGGGGAAAGACCATCATTGAGCATACTCCTATGGGACGCTTTGGAAATCCGGAAGACCTTGTCGGTACAATCATCTGGCTGGTCTCACCTTCTGCTCAGTTTGTCCAGGGAACGGTAATACCGGTAGATGGAGGATTTTCAGCTTTTAGTGGCGTATAATTCGCACAGTGACTTATGCTCACTTCGTTCCATAAGTCACGTGCTCATTAATGGAGGAAGGGATGGATGTTAAAGAAGCAGGTAGAGCACTTAAAGAACTTAAGCCTGAACACGATTTCTTTGTGGGTGTAGATTCAGATGGATGCGCCTTTGACACTATGGAAATAAAGCACAAGGAATGTTTTATTCCCAATATTATCAAACACTGGGGTCTCCAGCCTGTCTCCAAATATGCCAGGGAGGCGGCTGAATTCGTCAACCTATACTCCAAATGGAGAGGGATAAACCGTTTTCCCGCCCTGGTCATGGTATTTGATTTGCTCAGGGAAAGGGAAGAGGTAAGGAGGCGCAAAGTAGATATTCCCCGGGCTCCCAAGATTAGAGAATTCATCGATTCCGGCGTTCCCCTGGGAAATCCGGCCTTAAAGGAAGCAGTGGAGAAAACCGCAGACCCCGAACTTAAAAAAGCCTTGGAGTGGAGCGAAGCAGTGAATCGGACAGTAGCTGAGACCGTTAAAGATGTTTCCCCTTTTCCTTTTGTCAGGGAGAGCTTAGAAAAACTTTCTACTCTGGTCGATATTGTCGTTGTTTCAGCTACGCCGACAGAAGCCCTCCAGAGAGAATGGAAAGAACATAATATTGCTAAATATGCGAAAGTGATTGCCGGGCAGGAAATGGGCTCCAAGACAGAGCATCTGGCACTTGCCTCAGGAGGGAAATATAAAGCCAATCATGTTCTTATGGTTGGGGATGCTCCCGGTGATATGAAAGCGGCCAAGGGAAACAATGCTCTTTTCTACCCGGTTATCCCCGGTGAGGAGGAGGAATCCTGGGAGAAGTTTCACGAGGAATCTCTGAATGTCTTTCTCTCTGGAAACTATGCCGGTGGATATGAAGAGAAATTAATTAAGGAATTTATGAAGCATCTGCCGGAAGAGCCGCCCTGGAAGGAATAGATTATGCCGTGGTTTTATGAAGAAGCTGAATCAATCGGGGTCAGGAAAAAGCAGGAATTGATACAGCGACTCATTGAGCAGGCACGAGAAAGAATAACAAAAGACTTAAAAAAGGTTTTGCTTTTGCCTCCTGACATTACACGTCATCATTCTGGGGCAGGGCAATTGACAGAGATGATTTACAGACTTCTTCCCGATGGCTGCAAGGTTGATGTCATCCCAACGCTGGGACAGCACGTGCCCCATACTGACAAGGAAAATAAATGGATGTTCGGTTCTATTCCCTTAGAATGTTTCCATGTCCACGATTGGCGTAAGGGATGCAAAAAAATTGGTGAGGTTAGCGCAGGTTATGTAAAAGAGGCCAGTGATGGAAAAGCAGACTGGCCTATCCCTGTTGAAATCAACAGGATGGTCATTGAAAATGATTATGACCTCATTATAAATATAGGCCATGTTGTTCCTCACGAAGTCCTGGGTTTTGCTAATCACAACAAGAACTATTTCATCGGATTAGGTGGGAAGGAAACCATTTGCGCTTCTCATATGATGGCGGCTTGCTGTGGCATAGAGAACAATTTAGGTCAGCTCATCACTCCCGTCCGGGCCTGCTATAACAAGGCAGAAGAAGATTATTTAAATAAACTTCCTGATGTTTATGTCTTAATCGTTATGGCAAGAAATGAAGAGCAGGAACTTGTCCCCACTGGTTTGTATGTAGGCGATGACATGGAAACCTATCTGATGGCTGCTGGTAGAAGTAAAGAACAAAACATCACCGTCTTTGATGAGCCAATAAAAAAGATTGTTGCTGTTATGCAAGCAGATGAATTTAAAAGTACATGGGTGGCCAATAAGGCTATTTATCGCACTCGTATGGCTCTGGCGGACAAGGGTGAATTATTAATCATTGCCCCGGGGTTGGAACGTTTTGGTGAACAGCCTGAGGTTGATGCTTTGATTCGTAAATATGGGTATGGGGGAACCTCGACGGTTATGGAACAATATAAGAAGAACAACGACTTGCAGGATTTAGCACATGCGGCTGCTCATTTAATTCACGGCTCCAGCGAATCTCGTTTCACTATAACTTACGCTCCCGGTAAACTTACCAGAGAAGAGATAGAAAACGTCAATTTTGAATATGTTGAGCTGGATGATGCCTTGAATCGTTATAACCCGGAGAAAATGTCGGAGGGATGGAATACTATGCCTGACGGTGAAAAGGTTTATTTCATAAGTTCTCCTTCAGCAGGATTATGGGCATGGAAAAAGAAATTACAAGACCGTTTGGAGAAATGAAAATCGTTGCTGATAAGAACATTCCCTTTGTGGAAGAAGCTTTCGGAAAATTAGGGGAAGTAGCCACCCTTCCCGGTCGCCAAATCAACTCTTCCGCAGTCAAGGAGGCTGACGTTCTCCTTGTGCGAACAGTAACCAGGGTGGATGAGCGGCTTCTTAAGGGAAGTCGGGTTCGTTTCGTAGCCACCGCCACTATTGGACTGGACCATGTTGACCTTGATTATCTAAAAAAAAAGGGAATTAGGTTCGCCAGTGCGACTGGATGTAATGCTAACTCAGTGGCTGAATATATAGTAGCCGCTCTTCTCATCCTTGCCCAACGATATGAATTCTCTCTTTCCGGAAAGACCATTGGTGTGGTGGGAGTGGGAAATGTTGGTTCCCGAGTGGTAGAGAAAGCAGGTATTTTAGGGATGAATGTTCTTCAGAATGACCCTCCCCTGGCCCGGAAGACTGGTGAGAGTCGCTTCCGGCCATTGGAAGAACTACTCCAGAAATCAGATATTTTAACTCTTCATGTTCCTCTCAGTCATGAAGGAGAAGATGCTACCTATCATATGGCTAATGAGGCTCTTTTTGAAAAGATGAAAAAAGGAGGTTTCTTCATTAATACTTCCCGGGGAGCGGTAGCGGATAGTCCCGGTCTGCTCAAGGCTCTGAAATCAAAAAGACTGAGCGGGACTGTGCTCGATGTCTGGGAAGGTGAGCCAGAGATAAGCGAGGAACTTCTCCAGGCAGTTGACCTGGGAACTCCCCACATTGCTGGTTATTCCCGGGAGGGGAAAGCCAACGCTACCTTATTTATTTATCAGGGGACCTGCCGTTTCTTATCTTGCGTGTCCCTGTCCGACAGACAGGCGGGGGTAGACAGGAAAGTCGCTAACTGGCAGCCAACTAACCTTCCTCCCCCACTCTACCCTGAAATTGGGGTTCATTGCGAGGACCCAGAGCAGAGCGAAGGTGACGAAGCAATCTTGTCCGAAGTAGTGAGAAAGGCTTATGACTTAGAGGGCGACGATAGGGCTCTTCGCGGAATTCTCAAAATCCCTTTACCTGAGCGAGGAGCTTATTTTGACCGACTGAGGAATGAATATCCAGTTCGGAGAGAATTTCATAGTTTCAAAGTGAAATTAGTCCAGAGTAATGAGAAAGTATTAAGCATCCTTCAGGCATTGGGGTTTAAGAGCTATTGATGCTACTATTTAGAGAAGAAGAAGGGGATCTCAGATTTAGATACAACTAAACTACATTGCATATTTGGATAAAGAAAAAGAAAGGAGAAGGTCGATGCAAAAGCAGAAGATAGGATTGATTGGCTTAGCGGTTATGGGGGAGAATCTTACCCTTAATATCGAGAGCAAGGGCTTTCCTATTGCCATATTTAATAGAACTTCATCAAAGACCGAGAACTTTGCTAAGGGAAAAGCCTCGGGCAAGAAGATACTGCCTACCTATTCTATTGAGGAATTCGTTGGTTCACTGGAAAGACCCCGGCGAATTATGCTAATGGTTAAAGCCGGGGAGGCGGTTGATGCCTTTATCGAGAAACTAATGCCCCATTTGGAAAAAGGTGACCTTATTATTGATGGCGGTAACTCTTTCTTTGGGGACACCATCCGTCGCAATAAGGAGTTATCTGAGAAAGGTATACTCTACATCGGCACCGGAGTTAGTGGAGGAGAAGAAGGAGCCCTGCACGGTCCGGCGATAATGCCCGGCGGACAGAGGGAAGCTTATGACATAGTTGCTCCCCTCTTTACCAAAATTGCCGCCCATGTTAATGGCGAACCCTGTTGTGCTTACATTGGGCCCGACGGAGCCGGACACTATGTAAAGATGGTCCATAACGGAATAGAATACGGAGACATGCAGTTAATCTGCGAGGCATACTACATTATGAAAAATGCTCTCGGTATGGATGCCCGGCAGTTGCACGGGGTCTTTTCTAAATGGAATGAGGGCGAGCTTGATTCCTACCTCATTGAGATCACGCGGGACATTTTCTCCAGGGTGGATGAGGAGACTGGAAAGCCGTTAGTCGAGCTAATACTGGATAAGGCAGGTCAGAAAGGAACCGGAAAATGGGCCAGTCAGTCGGCTCTGGACCTGGGCATTGCCGCACCGACCATTGCAGAGGCTGTCTTTGCGCGATGTATTTCGGCTATAAAGGAGGAGCGTATAGCCGCTTCTAAAATCCTGTCCGGGCCAGGTGTCAAATATGAAGGCAATCGAGACGAGTTCATCGAGGCCATTCGTCAGGCTCTCTATGCTTCCAAGGTATGTTCCTACGCTCAGGGATTCTCCCTCATGAAGGCAGCAAGCGAGGAACACGGCTGGAACCTTCACCTGGGCGAGATCGCCATGATTTGGCGTGGAGGATGTATCATCCGGGCTCAGTTCTTGCACCGTATAAAGGAAGCATTCGACCGCAGTCCTGACCTGGCCAATCTCATCCTCGACCCTTATTTCAAGGACATCGTGGAAAGGTCTCAGGATAAGTGGCGTCTCGTAGTATCCACAGCAGCCAACTCAGGGATACCGATTCCGGCTTTCAGTTCTGCCCTCTGCTATTACGACTCTTACCGTCGGGAGCGGTTGAGCGCTAACCTGATTCAGGCTCAAAGGGATTACTTTGGCGCTCATACTTACCAGCGGGTGGATAAAGAAGGCGTCTTCCACACGGAGTGGCAGACAGAGCAGGAAGATAGAATAGCAGGATTTTGTTAAAAATGCCCGGGAAATGTGATTGGTCTCAGAAGTTACCGGAGGGATAAAAATGACAAGTATTGATTTTAATCGTGTCTCTAATTTCATTGATATACCCGAGAATGCGCTTCGTATTTTGTCTAAAAGTGAAAAGGAGATAAAGTTTAATCTGAATCTACTTTTGGACCGGGGCAAAATGCTTGAGGCTGATTGTTATGTCGCTTATTATAATACGGTCCGGGGCCCGGCCAAGGGCGGCATACGTATGTCTGAAGCGGTAACTCTTGAGGAAACGAGAGACCTGGCTGAACGAATGGTCTGGAAATGTGCCTTGGCTGGAATTCCTTTTGGCGGAGGTAAGTCCGGGATATCACTTGATCCCAATAAGATAACCTTCTTCCAGAAAGTATCCGTGATGAAGGAGTTTGTGCATATGATGGAACTGGAGTTGAAATCCGGTGCGTATATTCCTGCTCCGGACATGGGCACGAGTGCGCGGGATATGGCTATCATTTATGGAGAGACACATATATTAGAATCCGTAACAGGCAAGCCGCCTCGTATAGGGGGATTGCCTGGCAGGGAAGAAGCCACCGGCCGGGGAGTGATGAAGGTGACTCTCTTATCGATAGAAGAATTTTTGAAACAAAAGCCTTCTCAGGCAAGCGTAGCTGTCCAGGGTTTTGGCAACGTGGGAAGTTGGGCGGCTTTGTTCTTGCGCCAAGCAGGAGCAAAAGTGGTGGCTATTTCTGATTATCGGGGGGGATTTTATTCCAAGAAAGGACTGAATATTGAAGATATATTTAAAAATATTAAGGTGAAAGGGCAGATTCCATCCGGTGTGGTAGAAGGAGAGGAGATAACCAATAAGGAACTGTTATCGTTGCCGGTAGATATCCTTATACCAGCAGCAATAGAAAATGTAATTGCTAAAGAGAATGTTCTTGAAATAAAAGCTCCGGTGATAGTAGAAGCGGCTAATGGTCCGACTACGCTTGAAGCTGATGCCGTTATGGAGGGTAAAAAAATTGTCGTTCCGGATATTTTAGCTAACAGTGGCGGCGTTATTGCTTCGTATGTAGAGTGGCGAAAGGCAAAGTCAGGTGCTATTACGAAAGTCTCCGATACTTATGAAACAATAGATTCTTTAATCGCTGATAATTTTGAGAAGTGTTGCCATTTTTCCGCAAAAGAGAAATGTTCTTTAAAAATAGCCGCTCAAGCTATAGCTGTAAAAGAAGTTGTCAATGCTCTTCAAGAGAGGGCCTGGATTTAAATACGGTGAAACACCGCAAAGCAGTGCCGTTTCACAGGCAGTGCTGCTTCGCTGTATTGATGGATAAGGAAAGGAGTAATGATGGCTAAATACAATTTAGAGCCTGTAGATGTGCCGCAGGTCAAGACAAAATATCGCTGTGTGCAGACAAAACTTCCTGTGCCTGAATCTTTGAAAATATTCGAGGCATTGGAAACATCTGAACCGAGGTCAATGATGGGACAACCCCCCATAGTCTGGCACAGGGCAGAAGGGTTCCAGGTTTCGGACCGCTGGGGCAATACCTGGATTGACTGGTCTTCGTGTGTGCTGATTTCCAATATCGGGCATGGAAGAAAAGAGATCAGACAGGCAATAAAGGATATACTGGACCAAAATCTTCTGGCCACGTATGTCTTTGTGCATGAGAAAAGGGCAAAGCTCACAAAAGCACTTCAGGCCATTTCACCTGACCCTGCGAATTATCATGTGTTCTTACTTACCACAGGTAGTGAGGCCTGTGAAAATTGCATTAAACTTGCAAAAACATATGCTCTGGAAAAACACGGCTCACAAAAGAAGTATATAGTATCTTTCAAAAACGCATTTCACGGCAGGACCCTGGGAGCCCAACTGGCCGGCGGCATGGATAAATTAAAGGCATGGATTGTAGATGAAGGAAAGACATTTGTTCAGGTGCCCTTCCCTGACGGATACAAAAATGAAGATACCTCTTTCGAGCTATTCTTGAAGACCATAGCTCAACAGGGAGTAAAACCCGCGGAAATAGCCGGTGTTATTACAGAAACGTATCAAGGTGTGGGACCTGACTTTCTCCCTTATGATTATGCTCAGGCCCTGGAGAGATTCTGCAAGGAGAATGACATTGTGACGATTTTTGATGAAGTCCAGGCTGGTTTTGGCAGAACCGGAAAGATGTTTGGATACCAGCACTATGATATAAAACCAGACCTTATTG
>JAGMAN010000037.1 GCA_023130215.1 bacterium | reverse complement strand
CTTCATAAATGATATCATAAAAGTGAACATCCACTTTCTCTTTCTCGGCTAACTCGGCTACAGCCGGCTCTGCCCGGACGTGGAATCCAATGACGATAGCATTGGAAGCAGATGCCAGCATGACATCGGATTCATTCACCGCTCCCACCGCGGCATGGATAACCTTCATCTTTACCTGGTCGCTACTTAACTGCCTCAGTGAATCCGATAAAGCCTCCACTGAACCCTGGACATCGCCTTTGATGATGATGGGTAGCTCTTTTAGCTTGCCTTCCTGGATCTCAGCATAGAGGTCACTGAGGGTGAGATGCCTTGTCTCTCCCAATTCCTTTTCCTTCTCCAGGAGCTGACGCTTGGAACTTATTTCTTTAACTTTCCTCTCATCGCGCACTGCCTGAAAGAGCTCACCTGCCAGGGGAACTCCGCTGAAACCTAACACCTCAACTGGAATAGAGGGGGTAGCTTCCTTTACATTCTGCCCCTTATTGTTGATAAGAGCTCTCACCCTTCCTCCGAAAAGACCGCAGACGAAATAGTCTCCTACCCTCAAGGTTCCCTTCTCCACCAAAATAGTGGCTACCGGACCTCTTCCCTTATCCAGTCTGGCTTCAATGACCGTTCCTTTAGCCGGCCGATTGGGATTGGCTTGCAGTTCCAGCATCTCCGCCTCTAAGATAAGCATCTCCAGCAAATGCTCCAACCCTCGCTTCTCAGTAGCTGATATCTCAGCACAGATGGTCTTCCCACCCAACTCCTCCGGCGTTAGACCATGTTCAATTAATTGACGCTTTATCCTCATGGGGTTGGCATTTGGTTTGTCTATTTTGCTAATGGCTACCACGATGGGGACCCCGGCCGCTTTGGCATGGTCAATAGCCTCTACCGTCTGTGGCATAATTCCATCATCGGCGGCTATCACCAGAACGACTGAATCGGTAACCTGAGCTCCACGAGCCCGCATAGCAGTGAAGGCTTCATGCCCGGGAGTGTCTAAGAAGACCACCTTGCCCTTGGGTAACTCTACCTCATAAGCTCCGATATGCTGGGTGATTCCCCCTGATTCCGAACGGACCACATCGGTCTCCCTGATTACATCAAGAAGAGTAGTCTTGCCATGGTCGACATGTCCCATCACGGTGATTACCGGCGGGCGAGGAAGAAGCTGGGAAGGCTCATCCTCCACATCCTCGCTGGCCAGGGCCGCCTCTACCTCCGGAAGAATCTTAGCCTGATAACCATGCTCATCAACTATCTTGCCAATAACTTCTTTGTCTAATCTCTGATTGATAGAGGCAAATATACCCATTTGCATTAATTTTTTAATGAGGATATTGGACTTCACAGCCAGTTTCACGGCTAAGCCACCCACGGTAATTGATTCCTCTACAATAAGAAATGGTCTTTCTCTCTCTTCCTTAGCTTTCTTCTCAGCTAAAGATTCGGAAACAAGTTCAGCCTCTGTCTCCTCCAGAACACTGAGAGGCTTCTTTCCCTTAACCCCTAACCCCTCTAACTCCTCTACCAGCTCACGGCTGGAGACATCAAGTTTTTTGGCTAACTGATGAACCCTTATCTTATCCATAAAATTATTTCAGGATTTCCTTGGCTGCTATCTGGATTTTCTCTGCCTTCTTCTTGCCAACCCCGGGCACTTTGGTTAAATTCTTTATCTCTGCCTCAGCTAATTCCTTGAGGCTGCCCAATCCTGCCTGGCTGAGAGCCCCAGCCAAACCCTTTCCTACTCCAGGAATCTTGGTAAAATCAAGAACTATCTTTTCTTTCTCTGCCTTTACTTCCGACTCTCCTTTTATGTCAATGTCCCAGCCCGTTAGTTTAGCCGCCAGGCGGACATTCTGCCCTTTCTTTCCAATGGCCAGGGAGAGCTGGTCATTGGAAACGATGACATTGCTTTTCTTTCCTACTTCATTTATCTTGATATCTATAATCTTAGCCGGGCTGAGGGCATTGGTGATGAAAGCAGCCGGTTCCTCATCCCAGCGGATAATGTCTATTCTCTCTCCTCCAAGTTCTCTCATGATTGATTTTATCCGGGTCCCCCTCACTCCCACACAGGCGCCTACTGAATCAACATTTTTCATATGGGTGGAAACAGCTACCTTGGAACGTTCCCCTGGCTCCCGGGTCACTAATTTTATCTCCACTTCCCCCTGATGAATCTCCGGAATTTCCAGCTCAAAGAGTTTCCTGACCAGCCCTGGATGAGTGCGGGAAAGGATAACCTGAGGTCCCCTGCTTGCCTTCCTCACTTCCAAAATGTAGGCCGTTATTCTTTCCCCCTGGCGAAAGTTTTCCCCAGGACAGCGCTCTCGTTGAGGAAGAAGCGCTTCCGTGTTGCCCAAATCCAGGATGACATTTCCATGTTCAAATCTCTCCACCGCTCCAGTAATTATCTCTCCTTCCTTCTCCTCATATTCTCGGTAAATATTATCTCTCTCTGCCTCACGAATCTTTTGAATAATCACCTGTCTGGCCGTCTGAGCGGCGATACGACCGAAATCACGTGGAGTGACCTCCACCTCTATCGTCTCTCCAATTTTCAAATCAGGGTTTATCTCCTTAGCCTCAGTTAATCCTATCTCCTGCGAGGGGTGAGTGACCTTAGCTGACACCTTCTTACTTGAGAATACCCTTATTCTTCCAGTGGTTCTGTCAATAGAGACCCTTGCCTGGGGCATAGATTCAAAGGCTTTCTTAGAGGCAGAGAGAATGGCCGCCTCCACTGCCTCTATCAAAATCTCCTGGTCTATACCTCGCTCCTTTCCCATGCTTTCCAGGATAGCTAACAGGTTCTCACTCATAAAAATTTCCCCTATTCAATATCCAAAATCAGCTTTAAGCCCGGGCTTTATTTGCCTTGGTTTACCAATTAAAGACTTTCCCTCCCCGCTTATCCATTCAAACTTATACCACCAGCTTTTGGCCATAACTCTGGCTAAGGTTCTTATCTGCCTTATTCTGGGAAGGGCAATTCTTTTAAAAGATTCTCCCATACTATCCCAGTCCTTTGTTTGAGGGTCGTTGAATGCCTCCTTGAAATATGCCCGCCCGCACATGGGACCCGAAACAAGGTCACAGACAGCACCATACTGGACTGAATATTGCTCAAAATCAACAGCCGCACTTAATAGCAGCATTGGTCTTGGAGAAATCTTCTCCATTTCAGCCGCAGTCTTCCTTATAACATCGGGAGTGGAAATTTTTGTAATCTTCCCTCCGTCTTCCACCCAGAGAACAGGGATCTGCGTTTTGTAAAAATGGCCATACGGACTGAAATCTTCTGCCATCTTAATGAGAGCCTCCGGCAATTTTCTTCCCTTTTCAGCCTTTCCCTCACCCGGCTCCTCAAGCAGAAGAGTCTCATTATACAAAGGCTTACCTAATTTTTGACATCTCTGAAAAACATCGCTGAGCCATTCTTTATTCTTCTCCCAGCTTTCTTTATGATTTGGATTTAAGAAAACAAGAGTCTTAAATGCATCGACTTTGTCTGCAACTTCCTCTGGCTCGACTGCCAGCCGTGCTATCTTCCCCCTTCCATTATCTACCGCAGTTGCATTTGTATCCTCAAGTCTTCCAACCAGAAGCACCTTTTCCCCTAAAAGTTCCTTAAAGCCGGGACTCAAAAAAGCAAGGTGGTTAAATAAAGCGGCCGTTGTTTCTCCCCGTAAACATCCGGCAAACCTCCGGCATATCTCCTGGACATCCTCATCGGTTGCTTCTTTATTCTCCCCGGTATGCTTGAAAAAAGCATTCGCCAGTTTCAAGTAGGAACCGTGCTGGTCAGAAGCGAAAACATCCATTACTCCATCAGGAGCATATTTTGCTAAGACCCCAAACAATTTTTCATCTACTTCCACCCCGTCCTTATATTTCGCATAAACTGTCATACTTCTCCTCCTTCCACAATTATTTGTTACTTTGTGATACCAAAATAAGCGCTTCGCACATTATTTTATAACGTATTGGAAACTTTCAGTTTCCTATACTACAAAATAACGGCTCTACCTGGTAGATTTACCTGTCTACTGTTAGACTATAGTGCAAACCGTACAGAAAGTCAAGCAAAATTTCTGCACAAAATTTCTGCACAAAATTTCTGCGGCTTGACACACTATATATTGGGTGGTAAAATCAAAGCAACGCGTAAAGTGTAGCTGAAGGAGGGATTAGTATGATTGCTCTCTTAGCTAAGGGTGGGGTGCTTATGGTTCCCATCCTCTTCTGTTCGGTGCTTGCCCTGGGGCTCATTATAGAGAAGCTCCTGTATTTTCGGAGAGCAGGGTCAGATACGGAAACGCTGAAACGAGAGATTGCTCTTCATCTGAAGAATAATCGGATAAAGGAGGCCACCTCGGTATGTAAAAAGAACAAGGGTGTAATTCCTCAGATATTCCGGGTGGCCTTAGAGAACGAAGCTGAGGCAATTGGAGATCTCAAGTGGGAAGAAGAAAACGATGTAGAAACTACCCGTAAGGCAGTGAGCGAGGAAATTCAGTTGAACTGCATCCCTCATTTAGAGAAACATTTGAATATCCTGGACAGCCTGGCCCGGGGAACTCCCCTGTTGGGTCTTCTGGGAACAGTAGTAGGAATGATAAGACTATTTGGAGCTATCTCCCGGACTGGCTTAGGAGAGCCAGATGCTTTAGCTGGAGGAATTGGCATTGCTCTCATTACTACAGCAGCAGGACTGACGGTAGCCATACCTGCCTTCTTCGCCCACAGCTACTTCACCAGCCAGGTGGACCATTTTGTCTTAGAGATAGAGAAGGCTGTGGCCTGGCTCCTCAGACAACTGGAGATGAGGTCGCTTATTGCTAAGTCAATACAGTTTAAAGAGTCTGGTGAATGAAGCAGCTATCTTTGTCTTTTTATAAACACTGGCTGGTCAAGAAGGGAAGTGGCAGAATATATGGACCAGTCTCTCTTCAGGAGCTCAGGCAATGGGTCTGGGAGACCAGGGTTATCGGGGAGGATTTAGTCTCTCCTGACGGAGGTAAGACCTGGGTTAAGGCCGAGGAGGTGCGGGAGCTCATTCCCTTCTTCCACCCGGGACTGGCCAAAGTTGAGGAAACGCCCAAGGGCCATATTATTGGTGTCCAGAGGCGTCGGCGGAAGTCAATTGGACCGATTGACTTAGTGCCTCTCATTGATGTCGTTTTTCTCCTGCTCATCTTCCTTATGCTAACGGCTACCTTCACAGTTCAGTCAGGCATAAAGGTTAGTCTGCCTCAAGCGGCCAGCGCCGAGGAGGAAATAGAGAAGAAGTTTACTGTTTACCTTACTACAGATGGCCTCCTTTATCTCAATGAAGAGGAGATCGATCTGGAAACTTTGCCACAGAGACTGAAGGATTTGATGAGGGCAGAGGGGAATGTTCTCATCATTAAAGCTGATAAAACCACTGCCCATGGGAAAGTGGTGAGAGTCCTGGATATAGCGTGCAGCGCCGGAGTTGACAGGTTGGTGATAGCCGTGGAGAGAGAAGAGAAATGAATGGAACCTTCAAGATAGCCATGCTTATTTCCCTGACCTTACATGCCGCCGTCCTTGCTATTCCCGGAATAAATTTCAGTTCCCTCTTTCCCCCCACCAGGGAAACGAAGTTAATGCAGATCCGCTTAATGAAGACAGAAGACCTTGAGAAGGAAATTTCCCCGGGAGAAGCAAGTCCCGTTAATATGCTAAAGGAAGAATCTTTCTTAGAAGAGATTCGGTTAGCTCAAAATAAGATAGAGGGCACAGGCAAGACAATCGAAGAACCGGTCAAGTTAATTGAAGTTGAGGGAGGAGCTGAAGAAACGGCCGATATGGTGGAGAGGCTTCCACCGAAGTTCCCACGAGGAGTAACTTTCCCCAAACGAATAGTTGATTTCCAGGGATATCCACTGTCTGCAATGGAGGCTGTCTTCAAACGTTATGGAATGAGGTATGAAAGATGTACTGATGAGCTCAGCCAGGCAGGCGCAAGCAATTTAGTTGACGCCTTTACCTTTGACAAAGAACAATTAACTGGCAAGGAAGGTCGCTCACCTGTCACTTTCTCAGGAAGACCGAAGCCGGGGAGCATGGTCTTAGTTATCCCGCCAAAGATCTACTTAACTATTTTAGAAGCAGAAAGGGAAGAACTTGGAAAGCGAGGCCTGCCACCTGACACGCCCTTAAAGAAGGTAGTCTTCGGTATTGGCCAGGACAGCCAGGGCCGTTACGGCATCACCGTCAGAGAACTGGTTTTAGCGAACTCCCTCTGAGAGGAGAAGACCCCTCTTTCTCCTCCTCCCCCCAAAGGGGGAGAAGCCCCCCAGGCTGCCATTTGAGCGGATGACCCGGTGGCAGGGGATGATTCCGGGGACGGGATTCTTTTTCAAGGCCTGTCCAACTGCCCGGGATGCTTTTGGATTCCCTGATTTCTCCGCTACCCACTTATAGCTTCTGGTCTGACCATAAGGGATGGTCTTAACTACTTCCCACACCCGGCGCTGGAATGGTGGACATTCTTTAAGTTTCTTCTGCCAATTTGCCATAGCTTATTGAGTTTTGAGTTACTTCATCGCAGACCCAAAGCCGCATAAAGCCTTTTAAGGTCTACTCTTTCCTCCACTAAGGCCTTTGCCTGCAGGAGTTTTTTCTCCTCCCTGATTCTCAGATGGCCCAGGATATCTTCTATTCTCTCCACTGTGGCAAGAGTATCTTCAGCTACTAATATCATGGGCACTCCCAATTCATCTGCTCTTCCTAAAACGACAGCATTGGGATAGAGGTTGCCGGTAAGGATGATACACTTGGTGGAGGTCTCCAGAGCCGCTAACTGAATATCCGGTCGGTCTCCTCCGGTAATTACTGCTTTATGCACTTTCTTTCGAAAATGCCTGAGGGCACTCTCTACATTCATTGCTCCAATGCTAAAGTCCTCCACCAGTTCCTGAAGTTTATCTTCTCGACAGAGAACCTTACCACCTAAACGTTCCACTAATTCCTGAACACTGACTGAGGCCAGGACCTTATCGTGGGGCATGACTCCAAACACCGTAATGCCCTGCTTCTCAAGATAGGGGAGAAGCCTCTCTTCAGCATATTTAGCTTTATTTTGAGGAACATCATTAATGATGACCCCTAAAAGATTTTTCTTAAGCTGCTCGCCTGCCCAGAATATATCCTCTACCACTAATTCCGATTCATACCTCACTATCAGGAGAGCCTTCGCCTTCAGAGTCCTTACCAGCTCCGAGCCGGAGAGTCCAATCAGGGTTCCCTTGCTCAGGGAACCAGCTCCCCTCACTATGACTATATCCTTACCTTTTGTTACCCTAAAAAAGGCATTCTTGACCTTATCCTGTAGATTTTTTCTTCTTCCCAGCGCCTCTTTAATCAACTGGGGAGTGAAGAGGACCGGCGACAGTAGTCCAGGCGGCTCTTTTAGCTCTAAGTAGCCACGAGCGAACAGAGCATCCTCATCTACCATCTTCCCCTTGACTTTAACGGGCAGAGTCCCCAATGGCTTGAAATAGCCGACCCGGAGACCCCTTTCCCTCAATCCTCTTCCTAAGCTCAAGCTGACCAAACTCTTCCCGGAAAAACCCCTAATTGAACCGATATATAAAGCTATCATCTTCTCTCCCCCAATAAATGATAAATGATAGGAAGCTCGTTTCTCTGGACACCCCCAACACAGCATTTTTGAGTCATCTTGAGTCCTTATCTTGCCTCATCGGTCATTTTTTCATCCTTATTTTCCTGCTTAGGGTTTACACACCTTGCAAGGAACATAACCTTTATCGATTGCCTGCTGGCGGCTCTTAAACCAGATTTGATTCTCTGAATTCATCTTCTGAGCCCATCTGCAATAGGGATAATGAAGCTTCTTACTCTTTTTATGGCCAACATATTTACCTTTAGATGAAGATTTAGGCATGGGCAAAACAGTACCTGTAGCCACTGGGACCTTCTCTAACCTACTCTCGTTTCTATATTCACAGGTATCTATATAAGTGCCATTCCAGTATTTATTAAACTGCTCTTTGTATATCCTGGCTATTTCTTCAGATTCTATAATTAACAGGTTCTCATCGTTTTTTAAATCCGCACTGACGGTCCAGTTGCATGAGCCAGTGAGCGTAATGTGATCATCGATAATGCAAAATTTGTTATGCATAATACCTGAGCCGCCTATTAGTTTCATATTGATGCCTTTGTTCTCTAAAAATCTGCTCTTGGAATATTCATAGGTGGGCTGCTCTTCATCCAGACAGACCTTAACATCCACGCCTCTATCCCTTGCCCTGATTAAAGCCTGGGCAATAGGCCTTGAGGTAAAATAATACATCGCCACATAGACATAATCTTTTGCTTTATCGATCTCTGAAACAATCTCCTGCGCACAGTTATCCTGTGGTGAGAATAAAACTTTTATCTGTGGTGCGATTTGGGTAGGAGTTTGAGCATATATTGAAGGGATGATAAAAGCTGCCAAAATAAACGACAAGAAAAATAAAGATATCTTCTTCATTAACATTTTTCTTCCGGATTCTTCTCCGATTCCGCACCCCCTTTTCAGTTGGAATTATCCAGTATTTTGATAACGTCTATTTGTTTAACCATTACCTCTTTTCATATATTAGCTTTACTTGGCAATATTGTAAAGTATTATACATATATTGTCAAGTCTTTTTCTTTTCTGGGGTATCCACTTGACTGGCGTTACCCCTATATCTTGTGGCCACATGGTTTTCGTCCCCGGACATTCCTAATTATCCCTTTGTAAGATGATATATTGATTCATTACCTTCTTGGGCAGGGCTCTTCTGCCAGTAGAAAGGCTAGAAATCAGGAAATCAGGGACAACAACTGCTATTTAATTGAAACGAGGTAGTAGATAAAGACAACGGTTCTATTTTTCCTTAAAATGCAAGGTTGATTGAATGATGGCCAAACCCCTTCGGAACTGAAAAGTCCGGGTTTTTTTTATGGATAGTTGGGTTAAAAAAAGCAGAGGGCTTTGCACATATTTTTGTGCGTTTTTCCTTGACAGAAATAAGCGTGCGTGGTAAAAATAACCACATCTAGTTGAAATTAAAGCAGTAGGAAAAAAAAGGGGTCACCTGTTTTCCCTTAAAATACGAAGTTTGTTGAGCGGCGGTTAAACCCCCTCGGAACTGAAAAGTCTGAAAGGGGTTTTTTGTTTTTAAGGAGGATAGCCCGGGTGAAAACTCAAAAAGATATAATCTCCAGCTTTGAAAAAGTAAGGAAGGTTAATTTCGGGGCCAGGTTTTACAAAGTGGACTTGCATTTTCATACGCCGGCATCTGAGGACGCGAGAGGAAAAAACCGCTATAATTTTAATCCCTACAGAATCAAATATCCCAGCCGGGATGGCGATTTTGAGAAACATTGCGGCAAGATTAAAAAGGTTCAGGAAAAAATACTGGCTGACGCGAGAAAAGTCGCCGCGAAGATAGTTAAAAGATTTGTCGAAGAAAAGCTTTCAGTGGTGGCTGTAACCGACCATAATGCCATAGGGACATTGTGGCCTGACGCAGGTTCCAAAACCGGCGTAATGGATTTAAAGGCTCCGATGTGGTACGAAATAATTGATGACGAGGCTGAGAAGATAAATGCAAAAGCAGGTAGAAAGGTTATAACCATATTGCCGGGCGCGGAGATAAGCTGCACGGGGGTTCATATTCTGGCGGTATTTCCGCCGCATGATCCCCGGCGGGCGATTCATTTTGTAATATGTGACCTTTTGGAGGAAGTAGGTTTTAGCATTAAGGAATGGGGAAGAAATCCTAAGGTCGGGAAAAGAAGCATAATAGATGCCGTGGATTTAATCCGTCAAAAAGGCGGGCTCTCCATAATCGCACATATAGACGGAAGCGACCAGGCCTTATTGAAACTTTACAAACTTAACAGCGGGGCGATGAAAAACGTGTTTTGTAACGAGAAGTTATTAGCTGTTGAAGTCGTGAATCCCTCAAAGTTTAGCCGGCAGGATAAAAAGCTCAAAATGACAATAAAGAACTGGATTAAATCGTTAAGGATAAAGAAAGATGTTGCCCCAATTACATATCTTCAGGGTTCGGACGCGCACGATTTGAAATCGATAGGCAAAAGGTTCACTTTTTTAAAGATGACGGCCCCGTCTTTCGCCGGGTTAAAAATCGCGGTGTCCGTTCCCGCCTCAAGGGCCAGAATATCTGAACTTCACAAGAGGGTAACAAAAGGTCTCTACATATACGGCGTGGAGATAAAAAATGAATATTTCGGCAGGCGTTTCATAAGATTTAACCGTCACCTTAACTGTGTTGCCGGAGAGAAGGAGTCGGGCAAATCGTGCATTTTCCAATTGATGCAGAAGGCCGTAAAGCCCGGTTCCGCAAAAATCAAAGGGGACGTTAAGCTGTTCGTTGAAAAGATAATTGATTCAAAGCTGTATCATTATGCTTTTTGCAATGATAATGAGAAAGATTTTGTAGAATTATATTCAATAAACAAGAATAAAGGAACAGTAGCCGGAATCAATACGGGCCGGCTGAAGGAATTGATGATAGAACCCAAATTTTACCATTCGGATAAAATCGAGAAATTGATTTCCTCCAGGAATGATTTGAACGCGTTTTTAATAAGACATTTCGGAAAGCCTACAAAACGGAATGTCGATAAATTTAACAAGATATTTTCTATTCCGAATTTTCTTGAAGCAAAAGAAGAACAGCTTCTTTACGCGGAAGCGGATAACGGCAGATACAAGCTGCACGTAAATGTTAACTGGCATACCGGAAAAGTGAAGATGATGAATTTTTTCAAGCTGCGTAATAGTTTGAGAAGAATCGCCATGATTTCTATGATAGTTGTAAGCGGTAATTTCGGGCCGTTAATAATTGACGCGCCTGAAAGTAATTTTGATAACAAAGATATTGTAAATTTTCTCGTTCCTATCATCAAGAAGTATAAAGATTTACGGCAAATTATATTATTTACGGGCAATCCGATTTTGGCCGTAAATCCGGACCCGGAAAATTACGTTTTGTTAAGCACAAAAGGCAAGAAATTAACCGGTATTAACTCGGGTTTTTCCATTGATGAGGAGGAGCGGAAGGAGCACCTTATTAACCTGATGGAAGGCGGGTTAAAGTCGTTTAAAAAAAGGGCGATTAGATATGGAACTAAAGAATGAGCTTCAGGACTCTGTAAGATACGGCTTGGATTGGCTGATACACCGTCAAAAGCTGAACGGAGAATTTGACGGTTGCGGCAGTGAGCTGGCGACCGCGGCAAGCTGCGGCCGGGCATTTCTTATCACCGGGTACCGCCGCAGTCCGTTTCATCCGGCAAAGCTGCCGGAAGACCGGAGATTCCCCTGCCGAGAAGGCTGGAGACTACAGCGGAATTTACTACCTGGAGCGCGCAGTTTCTGCGCCTGCACGCTCTGGGGCTATGGGATATTTAAGGAGGTAAAATGGCCAGGTTAAAGATTATGAGCTTAAACGGCGAGGACATGGTTGACCTTGTACCAAGAAGTCTCAAAATCCCGGGAAAAGAGAGTTCTCATTACTGGCGAGCCAGGCTTCTGGCCGCGATGATACGGGAAATAAACCCTGATATTATCGGCCTTGTGGAGGCTCCGCCGACCCAGGCACGCAGCGAAAAGTTCGTGGATTACTACCTGGATGGAAAATACAGCGTCTGCCAGGGTGAAAAAAGAGGCCTGCTCGGCTTTGCTTTTCTCTTCCGGCGCAACCTGAAAGTAAAAATAAATAAACGCTCTAAACAGCAAAGCCTGAAGGATTTCAAATTAGATAAATTTGACGCTGACAGAGACAGTATAAAAGAGTACTACAGTTGGTGGAACCGCGTTCCCTTTGAAGTAACCGTATCGGGAGGAGGCCTTAAAGATAAGGTTACTTTTATTCTTATTCATGCCAAATCGAAGGGAGTATTCATCCCCGGAGACCTTTTTGCCTATGAGAAACTTTCCCGGGCAAACCGGATGAAACAGAGAGCTCAGGCAAACGCAATAAGAAAAAGGCTCGACCGGTTAATCGATGATGACGGACGGGGCAGAGTGGCCGTGATGGGCGATATGAACGACGGCCCGGAATTCGATAAATACGCCGCTATGCTCGGTCACGGTTTTCTGGAACCTATGATGGGAAGCATCTGGCAGCCGGGCAAGACTATGCACAATCCCCATTATTCTTTAAGTAAAGATGTGCGCTGGACCATAGACTTCCTGGACCGCATACTTAATCCGCTTGCGGAATCGCGCTATGGCCAGCCAAAGGAGATGAGGTCGTGGATAGACCACATCCTGGTTTCTCCGGAGCTTAGAAATTCCGTAGTAAAGGGAAGTGCCGGGATTTTACACAAACGGCTGCCGGTTAAGGGACTTCCCGGAAAGTTTGCCGGGATGAAGCCTTCAGACCATCACCCGCCTTATCTGACACTGGATTTGTAAAAAACAGGGAGGTAAAGAAAAAATGCCGAACGTAGTAAGCATAGTAACCGGACCTATAGTAGGATTAAGGTCTACATGGTTTCTTGAAGATACGGTGGAGTTTGCAGCACGGACGGGAAGAAAAATAGTAGTTTTCAATCTATTTGACGAGATTCTGAAACAGGCAGGTATGTATCCCAGAAACGCGTACGAGCAGGCTTCATATATAGGAGAACTCCTGGACGGCTACCAGTATCAGCTGAGGCTTATGCGCGAGAAGGCTTACTTGTCCATCGCGCGGGAAATAGATAAACTTCCCGGGACGACGAACGTAATTGTCAGAACTCCCGCTTCCGTCGAGTGGCGCGGGGTTAATCTTGAATTTAAGGACCACCGTATAATCGGCACGGAGCTTAAGCCCCAGCGGATAGTTACCCTTATTGACGCTGAGTGGAAAATTATGAAGCGTCTCAAAACCGAATACGGCAAGCATGCTTTAAAGACGCTGGCGCATCAAAAAGGGATGACCTTAGAGAGGATCCTGCGCTGGCTGGGTTCGGAGGTATCCAGAAGCGAAGACTGGGCTGAATGGGCAACGCATCTTACGGGTAGAAAAGTCAGACACTTTGTATTGGGGATAGAAACGCCAAGCCGTAAAGACAGAGATATATATGTAAGAGATGTGGATAACATGACGAAGCTTGCTGCCGAGAAACGACTCCCCAGCTTTTATGCTTCTTATTCCATGACCGTGGCAACCGAAGAAATACGAAAAGAAATAAATGACACGATATGGCGCCTGCGCGGCTACGGAGCGGTCATAGACCCGGCGTCAATTGAGATAGGACAAAACATCAATCCTGAAGACGAGTCAGTGGTTTTTGCCTATACGGTTTGCCGCGACTTAAGATGGGATGTTAAAAAAGTGGATATAGTTTCTGCCTTTCACCCCTATACCGAAATGCCGCCTTTAAGCACCGGCATGCTTGATGAACTCGGCCATGCCCGCGCCTTTAGAAAAGAGCGCTATATGGTTCTTCCGGCCGGAGGAGGAAGTCCTTTTACCGGAGATAACCTGGT
>JAGMAN010000036.1 GCA_023130215.1 bacterium | reverse complement strand
CCCCTGACTCTATAGATGCTACTTGTAGTTCCCCCTGTGCCAATGGGATATTTCATGCGATTTCTCTCGACAAAACTTTTAACCTTGCTTTTTGATTCACTGGTTATTGACACCATCACTACACCTTTGTCCTTGTATTTTTCGTAGAGTTTAATTAAATGAGGGATAGACGTTTTACAGGGAGGACACCAGGTTGCCCAGAATTCCAAAACAACGATTTTTCCTCTCAAATCTTTTAGGGTTATTGGATCCGTGTTTAGCCATGCCTTGACCTTAACTTCCGGAGCTTTTCCTCCAACCATGCCGGGAGATGCGTAGCATTTAAAACTCATGATTAGCCCCAACAGGAGGATTATAGACGGAAAAATTACCCGCACAGTTTTCATGGTTTTCTACCTCCTTAAACTTTTCCCCTGACTTCCTTGATGAGGGTTTTCACTAACTGTGCCTCTTTTACCTTCCCTATCACTTTTCCTTTCCTGAAGAGGACTCCGAAGCCTCTTCCCCCGGCGATACCAATGTCAGCCTGCTTAGCTTCGCCGGGTCCGTTGACCACACAACCCATGATAGCCACCTTGAGGGGTGGGACCTGGCGGTTAACGGCTGGAAGATGGGAGCGGTCGGTAGTGGAGCTGGTGAGGCGGGAGAGTTCCCTTTCCACTTCTTTAACAATCTTGACTAAATCAATCTGGCAGCGGCCACAGGTAGGGCAGGAGATGATAGTTAGCCCGTACCTGCGAAGGCCAAGCGCCTTCAATATCTCATATCCTGCTTTGACTTCCTCCTTTGGATTGCCGGTTAAAGATACTCGGACAGTATCTCCGATTCCTTCCCAGAGCAGAATTCCCAGGCTGACAGCAGAGCAAATGGAGCCAGGGCCGGGAGGGCCAGCTGCTGTTATTCCTAAATGGAAAGGATAACGGCACTGCTTGGCCATCAGCCGATAGGCTTCTATGGTAGCGGGAACCTCAGGTGACTTTAAGGAAATGATTATATCGTGAAAGTCTAAATCCTCAAAGGTCTTGATATAATCACAGGCACTCTCCACCATAGCTCTTGCTAAGCTATAATGCCTAACTCGTGACTGGTAAATGGGAGCAAGTGAGCCAGAATTTACTCCAATTCTTATCGGGACATTTCCCTCTTTTGCTGCCTTAACCACCGTTTTTATCTTCCTTTTGTCCCTGATATTGCCCGGGTTAAGACGCAGTCCGTCCACTCCCTCTTCAATAGCCGCAAGGGCCAGGCGGTAATCAAAATGGATATCAGCTATGAGGGGAATGTTAATTTGAGATTTAATCTTTCTCAGGCAGGTCGCGGCTTCCCTATCCGGCACAGCTACCCGGATAATCTCACAGCCAGCTTTCTCCAGGCCTCTAATCTGCCTGACGGTAGCTTTCGCATCCCGGGTATCGGTCTTGGTCATGGACTGGACCGAAATGGGCGCATTGCCTCCAACCGTGACTCTGCCAATCTTCACAATCCTTGTCTTGCGACGTTTCATGGTTGAGAAACTCACTATCTTCCAAGCAGTTCTCCTGCCAAGCGGAGGATATCATTGTAGCTTATCAGGACCAGCATGGTGATGAGAAAGGCAATACCTATCTTCTGAATGACGACCAGCTTCTTCTCGCTCAGGGGTTTCCGGCGGATGGCCTCTATAGAAAACAGCACAATGTGGCCGCCATCCACTATAGGAATGGGAAAGAGGTTGATAATACCGAAGTTGATGTTGATTAACGCAATCAGTAAAAGTAGAGGGATAAAACCAGCTTGGGCAACCTGGCCGGATATGTGTATGATTCCGATCGGCCCGGCAATGTTCTTTGGGGAGATTTGCCTGCAGATAAGTAGTTTTAGAAACTTAAACAGCATGCATATATCTTCCTTGGACTGAATAAGACTTTTTCCGAATGACTGCACAAGGCCATATCTGCGAATTTCAAACCCGGTGCCGCAGGTTACTCCAATCACTGCAAATCCCTTCTCCTTGTCAAGAACCGGGGTGACCTTAACTTTAATCTGCTCATTGTCTCTCTTCACAAGGAGTTCCGTCTCCTCTCCCGGCTTGGCGCGTATTATCTTGCTCATCTCATTCCAGCTGTTTATTTCCCTGCCATCTATAGCTAAGATTTCGTCTCCGGAGCACAAACCTGCCGCCTCTGCCGGATAGCCTGAGTGGACCTGGCCAAGTATTGCCGACTGGCTGGGCAGTATATCGTCGATAATGGGAAGACCTCCTTCATCTCTTTCCGGATTGACGGAGGTGATTATCCGTTTGCCCCCTCTGTTCAGTTCCAACTCCAGTGGTTTGTTAGGATTAAGGACAATGATTTTGAAGAAACGGTTCCACGTTTCAACTGCCTTCCCTTCTAATGCCGTGATCCTGTCCCCCCCCTGTAAACCGGCCCGGGCCCAGGGAGAACCCTCCTTTACCTCGGCGATGCGAAGACCGTCAGGTGTGACCGGCTCAGGCATTCCGATTCTAAAGATGGCTGTATAGACGATAACTGCCAGTAAAAGATTCATAAGTGGGCCGGCCAGGACGACCAGGCTGCGCTTACCGGGCGGCTTGGAGAGGAATTCTCTGCCTGTAACCTCTCCCTTCGGCTCCTCGCCCAGCTCATCGCCTGCCATCTTCACATATCCACCGAAGAAGAACAGCAAGCATATGCAATATTCGGTTTGTCCTCTCTTGATACCAACGAGTTTCGGCCCGAAACCGAAAGAGAACTTCTCTACGTCAATCCCTGCTCTCCTGGCGGCCAGAAAATGGCCTAATTCGTGCACCAGTATGGAAATACCAAAGACGAAGATAGGGGCGATTATCCTGACTAACATCTGCTTAGATTCCTCTTTGCCGTCTCCCGGGCCCAGGTGTCTGCTTCCTTGATGTCATTTAGATGGGGCTTGCGGATTATGGAGTGTCCTGCCATAACCTTCCTTGATACCCCTGCGATATCCAGGAATCCTATCTTGCCATTTAAAAAAGCTTCTACCGCCACCTCGTTTGCCGCATTGAGGACGGCCGGCATCGTCCCTCCCACCTTACCTGCCTCATAGGCATATTTCAGGCAGGGGAATTTCTCCAGGTCAGGTTTCTTGAATTCCAGAGGAGAGCTTTCAGTTAGGTCAAGCGAAGGGAGCTTATTCGCAATTCTCTCAGGATAGGTAAGAGCATGCTGAATTGGCACCTTCATATCGGTTATGCCCAGGATAGCCATAATTGATCCATCAACAAATTCAACCATAGAATGGACTTTGGCCTGAGGATGAATCACTACTTCGATTTGGGAGATGTCTATGTCAAAGAAGTTATGAGCTTCTATGACTTCCAATCCCTTATTCATCAAAGTAGCCGAATCAATGGTGATCTTCTTGCCCATTTTCCAGGTCGGATGCCGTAGAGCCTGAGCTGGAGTGATTGACGCCAACTGACTCTCACTGAAATTATAGAATGGACCACCGGAGGCAGTCAGGATCAGCCTCCTCACCTTTCTCTCATCTTCTCCCCTTAAACACTGGAATATAGCATTTGGCTCACTGTCAACTGGCAGAATGTCCACCCCGCTGCGCTTTGCTTCCTCCATGAGGAGCCTGCCAGTCATAACCACGCCCTCCTTGCTGGCCAGGGCTATTGTCTTGCCGGAGCGGATGGCTTCTAATGTAGGTATCAGGGATGGGCTTCCGACGATAGCCGATAGGACTAAGTCTGCGCCCTCGTACTTAGCTACTTCCACAATGCCCTCTTCACCCGATAGGACCTTTACGCCCTTTCGCCCCAGTCGGCGACGAAGTTCATCTGCGGCCGGAGTCTCCATCAGGGCAACTACTTCTGGATGCCACCTCTCTACCTGCTCCCGGATGAGTTCTACTTCGCTTTTCCCGGCCAATCCGACTACCTGGAATCTATCCGGGAACGTAGCGATTACCTCAAGCGTCTGCGTCCCGACGGAACCAGTAGAACCAAGAATGGATATTCTCTTCAACTCTTTTCACTCCCAAGAATTTACGGCTAAAATTGATCAGAGTTTCATAATAAATATTGCATAATAATACATCACTGGAGCAGTGAAGAGGAGACTGTCAAAAGTATCCAGGATGCCTCCATGGCCGGGAACCTTACCTCCGCTGTCCTTGAGTTCCACACTGCGTTTGAGAAGAGATTCGCTGAGGTCGCCAAGGATTCCGATTATCCCCAGAGCGAATCCAAGGGGAAGTGCATGGGAGATTGGGAAGGGGTCACTTTTGAAGATAGCTCTCAAGGCAAAATAAGCAATGAGACTGGCTAACATCGCCGATAATACTCCACCTACTGCTCCTTCTATCGTCTTATTCGGGCTAATGCGGGGAAAGAGTTTATGTTTCCCCAAAGAGCTACCGATGATAAAGGCTCCACTATCTCCTATCCAGGTTATGAACCACACACTTAGAACAAGGCTTTCTCCTATGTGGTCCGGTTTTAGCTGTCTTAAGCTGATCAGGTAGCCAAGCAATCCAACCACATAGAGTAGCCCTAAGATAGTCACCCCGCAGTTGGCAATGGCTAAATGGGAGTCTTTCCTCCCCATCTGCCACAGGAATGATATCAGGACAGAGCCTGCAATGATAGAGGATGGCCAAAGTGTTCCCTGCCAGTAGAAAATACTGAGAAGTAGAGCCACTGCTGCCACCATCCCTAAGGGAAGAAGCGGCTTTAGCTGGCTGTTTCCCATCAAACGGTAGAACTCAAATAGCCCTGTTACGCTGATGGCAGTAATCAGCAAGAAGAAAGGCCAGCTTCCCAGCTTGATGAGAATAATGAAGATGGGAATGAAGATGATGGCCGTCACTATTCTATTTCGCATTTTAGAGGCCACCAAACCTGCGCTCCCTTCCCTGATAATCTAAAAGGGCTTCTAAAAGGTGACGCCTCCGGAAATCTGGCCAGTAGACGGAGGTGACCCAGATTTCACTGTAAGAGACCTGCCAGAGGAGAAAGTTGCTTACCCGATGCTCCCCACTCGTCCTGATGAGCAGGTCAGGGTCGGGGAGGTGAGAGGTGTATAAGTATTTCTCAAATATCTCCTCGTTGATTTCCTCCGGTTTACAGATACCTTTCTCTACGTCCTTGGCCAGGCCCTTAACTGCATCCACTATTTCGCTTCTGCCTCCATAATTAATAGCTAAGTTGAGAATCAGCCCATTGTTGCCCTCCGTGCTCTTAATCGTCTTCTCCAAAGCCTCTTGAACTTTTGGAGGAAGCTCTTTCAGGCGGCCTATTGCCCTCAGTCTCACCCTGTTCTTGTTCAAACTGGGAAGCTCTCTCCTCAGAAACTCTCGCAGAAGACGCATCAGAGTATCTACTTCCCGACGGGGACGTTTCCAGTTCTCTGCCGAGAAAGCATAAAGGGTAAGCACCTTGATCCCTATCTCGCCGCAGGCTCGCACTATCTCCCTGACCGATTGGACACCGGCCCTGTGACCGGCTACCCGGGGCAGTCTTCTCTTCCTGGCCCAGCGTCCATTCCCATCCATGATGATGGCAATATGGCGGGGAAGTTTGGACTTATCTAACTTCTCCTCCAGTTCGTTCGCCTTAGTCACTGAAATAGCTCTCCCTTTGATATTGCAATTATAACCCCTCTCTGCAGACAAATCAAGGAAATTTTGGTCATCCTTCGTCTCTACATCCATACCTTCAGCTTTAATACCCTCTTCCACTAACTTCGCCATTTGCTTTTTATCACTTTTATCCTTCAACATAACAGTTTCTTAATATATACATGCATCAAGTATGGCCATTGTCTCATTAAGCAATTCTATTGGTGCCTGTTCAATGAATTTTGCCTTTCTTGTCTGATAATCTATAGATTTGACTTGATCCACCATAACAAAACCACTAACAGATGATATATTTGAAATTTTTATATGAAAAGGGTATCTCCGGTCGGTTTTGGTAATCGTGCAAACAATAGCAAGTCCAGTCTTTTGATTGAAAAGAGTATTACTGATAACTAACGCAGGACGTCTCCCTTTTTGTTCATGGCCTGATTGTGGGTCAAATGTCAATGCAATAAGGTCTCCTTGGTGAGGTATGTATTTATGCATTACCATACTTCCTTTCCCATTGCTTTTCCCCATGAGACTTCTTTCTGATGAAAATTATCAGGGATTTTGGAAACAAGCTCTCTTAAGTTATATTTACCCCGCACTTGATTCACCGGTTTAACAACTATAGCTCCGTGTGAAAATTTGACCTCTACATTATCCCCAACAGTGATATGTGCTTTTTCAAGGATATTTTTGGGCACACGCAACCCTTGACTATTACCCCACTTCTGAATAGTTGTTGACATAATATCACCCCCCCCTTTTTTTATATGGATATACATAGTATACACCAAATGTCAAAATTAGTCAATACTTGTGATGAAATAAATTGGTGACGGAATTCATTAAGAAAGTGGCCTTGTCAATTAACTATAAAACAATGAGGGGCTTACGTTGTATTTCAATGACTTACGTAAACCCCTCTGATTGCCTTATTACTACTGGACAAGCTTTACGTTTATAGCGCGCGGACCCTTTTCCGATTTTTCAACATCAAACTCTACCTCTTGGTCCTCATTCAGCGCATCGAAGCTTACTTCTACGAGACCTGTTTGATGGAAAAAAACCTCCTGGCCATCCGTATCGGCAATAAACCCAAATCCCCTATCACGCACCAATTTCTTTATTTTCCCTGTGTGCATCTTCCCACCTCCTTTTTAGTGTAATTTGGAGACGTGTCACTTGGGGACACGTCTGGTTTCTTGGACAGCAACCTTATGCTTTAACGATGGCTTCTGTCGGGCACACTTCAACACATTTACCACAGTCATCGCACTTCTCAGGGTCAATGGAATATTGCTCCTCTCCTTCCTGGATAGCCCCTACAGGACACTCGTCCAGGCAGGTCCCGCAGGCAACACATTCTTCCGTAATCTTATATGCCATTTTTCTATCCCTCCTTACACTTCTAAAACTTCCTTCTCCTTGGCCGCTAAAATCCTATCTATTTCTTCGATATATTTATGGGTTAGCTCTTCCATCTTCTCCTGTGCCCTTCTACTGACGTCCTTGGAGATCTTGCTTTCTTTTTCCAGGTTTTTCGCAGAATCTCTCTCCTTATGTCGGACTCCCCGGATAGCTACTCTTCCCTCCTCAGCCATCTTCCTCATCACTCTGACTAGCTCCTGCCGCCTCTCCTCGCTAAGAGGAGGGATGGGGATGCGAATGACCTTGCCGTCGTTGTTAGGAGTCAAACCTATATCTGCTTTCAAGATAGCTCTCTCTATCTCCTCCAGGGTTGATTTGTCCCAGGGCTGGATTACAATAAGGGTTGGCTCGGGGGTCAGGATATTTGATACCTGGCGCAGTGGAGTGAACGTTCCATAGTAATCAACATTAACCCCTTCCAGGAGTGAGGTGGAAGCCCGTCCAGTCCGAATAGCGGCCAGTTCCCGTCTGGTCACTTCCACCGACTTTCGCATCTTCTCTTCCATCTCGCTGAGAATATCTTTAACTGATTTTTCCATTTCTTATTCCTCAATCAGGGTTCCAATCGGCTCACCTGAAACGGCCCTCTTAATATTCCCTTTCCTCTTCAGATTAAAGACAATGATTGGTAAAGAATTGTCCATGCAGAGGGAAATAGCGGTAGAATCCATCACCTTCAACTTTCTTTTAATCACCTCGATATAACTGAGACGATGGAATTTTTTTGCTTTGGGGTTAAGTATCGGGTCCGAACTATAGACTCCATCTACCTTAGTTGCTTTCAGGATTACCTCCGCTCCAATCTCAGTTGCCCTAAGGGCAGCGGCTGTATCAGTTGTAAAATAAGGATTGCCTGTCCCGCCCGCAAGTATAACCACCCTTCCCTTCTCCAGGTGGCGAATGGCCCGGCGTCTGATATATGGCTCAGCTAAGTCTCGCATCTCAATGGCAGTCTGCACCCTTGTATCCACTCCCATCTTCTCCAAAGCTCCCTGTAAAGCTAAGGCATTTATCCCGGTAGCAAGCATTCCCATGTAGTCAGCTATTGACTGCTCCATACCATTGGCACTAGCTACTACTCCCCGGAAGATATTCCCTCCTCCAACCACAATGGCTATCTCTATATTGAGTTCACGAACATCCCTGATCTCATCAGCAATAGAGTTAACTACCTTAGGGTCAAGACCATATTTCTGTCTCCCCTGCAGGGCCTCCCCACTCAGCTTTAGCAAAATACGCTTATACGCCGGCTTCTTCATCCCTCCCCTAACTGATACCGCACAAATCGCCTTATTCTGATATTCTCTCCCATCTTAGCGATCTGGGAAGCTAAGTAGCTACTGACGGCGATCTCATTGTCCCGAAAGAAAGATTGCTCTAAGAGGCAGACCTTGGAAAGATATCCCTCCTTATCCTTCTCCCTGGCTACTATCTCCCTGGGAACCTCCTCCCGGGATGTGAACTGAGGGTTGGACCAGGCAATGTGCATGCAGATATCCTTGGCTAACTGTTTAAACTCATCTGTCTTGGCTACAAAGTCAGTTTCGCAGTTAAGTTCTACCAGGACTCCGATCTTGCCTCCAAAGTGAACATAGGAAGAAATTAGACCTTCTCTGGTCTCCCGGCTTGCCTTCTTGGCCGCTATGGATAAACCCTGTGCCCTGAGAATTTCCAGAGCTTCTTCAAAATCTCCATCCGTCTCGGCCAGGGCTTTTTTACAACTCATCACTCCCGCCCCGCTCATCTCCCGCAGTTTTTTGACCATATTTAGAGTTATGTTTACCTTTTTACTCACTTTTCTTTTCCTCTTTTCCTTCTTTCTTAACCTTCCTAACTTTTCCTGGCACCTTGACCGGTTTCTTTTCCCCTTTTTCTTCTGTCACTACTTTCTTTTCTACCCTGGTCTCCTGGGCGGCTTCCTCCTCAACCTCAGATACTTTCTCCTTTTCTGGCTCCTTCCCAGCATTTAGCTTCTCTTTTCCATATAATACTGCGTCAGCAATCTGAGCGCAGAGGAGCTTTATGGCCTTAATGGCATCGTCGTTGCCTGGGATACAGAACTGAACTTCGTCAGGGTCGCAGTTAGTGTCAATTAAGGCTACCACGGGGATGCCCAGCGCCTTAGCTTCCGATACTGCTATCCTCTCCTTCTTGGTATCTACAACGAAGAGAGCTCCTGGCAGTCCATCCATTCCCTCAATGCCAATCAAATTCTTCTCTAAGCGTTCCCTCTCCCTCCTCAGGTGAATTACCTCTTTTTTGGGTAGAAGGTCAAAAGTCCCCTCCGCATCCATTCTCTTGATTTCCTTTAAGCGGTCTATGCTTCGGCGTATTGTCTGAAAATTAGTTAGCGTCCCACCCAACCAGCGCCTGTTAATATAAAACATGCCACAGCGAGTAGCTTCCGATTCAATTGCTTCCTGAGCCTGTTTCTTGGTTCCCACAAAGAGCAGCCACTCACCTTTGCTCGCAGTCTCGGTGACGAATTCGCAGGCTTTCTTCAAGCTTTCCACTGTCTTTGATAGGTCAATGATATAAATCCCATTTTTTTCCCCGAAGATATAGCGAGCCATCTTTGGATTCCAGCGCTTGGTCTGATGGCCGAAGTGGACTCCCACTTCTAAAAGCTCTCGCATGGACATAGTCGTCAACTTAACCCTCCTCTCAATTTTCGCCAGAGTATAACATAACATAAAATTTTTGGCAAGAAAAATTATAAAATGAGACTGTTGAAGAATTCGACACTATCATAAAATATACCGGCTCAGATCCTGGTCCTTGATTATCTCAGAGAGTCTATTCCTGACATAGTTAGCATCAATAGTCACTTTCTTTGGAACATCAGGAGCATTGAAGGATATGTCCTCAACCAACTTCTCCATAATGGTATAAAGACGCCGAGCACCAATGTTCTCCATCCGGGCATTCACTGCCCAGGCCATGGAGGCAATCTCCCGAATGGCTTCATCAGTAAACTCCATCTTAATGCCTTCTGTCTGGAGGAGAGCGCTATACTGCTTGATCAGCGCATTTCGAGGCTGGGTGAGTATCTTCTTAAAATCCTCCCTGGACAGGCTCCCTAACTCCACCCGAATGGGGAATCGCCCTTGAAGTTCGGGAATAAGATCCGACGGCTTGGAAATATGGAAGGCACCGGCGGCAATGAAGAGGATATGATATGTCTTCACCATCCCGTATTTGGTAGCTACTGTTGTTCCCTCCACAATGGGAAGGATGTCCCGCTGCACCCCTTCCCGGGAGACATCAGGGCCAGCCCCCTTCTCCCGGCCAGCTATCTTATCCAGCTCATCTAAGAATATTATCCCCGAGTTCTCTACCCGGAATATAGCTTCCCTGACTACCTCATCCATATTGATTAGCTTCTGGGCCTCCTCCTGGGCTAATATCCTCCTGGCTTCACCCACTGTCACTTTCCGGAGCTTCATCCGCTGTGGGAACATCTTCCCGAACATCTCATGCATATTTATGTCCATCTCCTCTATCCCTGAACCGGAGAAGATCTCAATCATGGGAGCGAAACGGTCTCTGGCTTCAAGTTCCACCAGCCTCTTCTCCAATTTTCCTTCCTTTAACTGCTTCCTTAACTTCTCCCTGGTTCGCTCCATTTGCGCCTTCTCTTCTGCCGTCTCGGCTGGGGCCGCCTCAAGGGAAGACTTAACTGGAAGAGATGGAAGGAGGAGGTCAAGCAATCTTTCTTCAGCCAACTCCCCAGCCTTATCTTTAACTGCTTCTGTTCTCTCCCCCTTTATCATGTTGACAGCTAAATCGGTCAGGTCTCTCACCATAGATTCTACATCCCGCCCCACATATCCTACCTCAGTGAATTTAGAAGCCTCCACTTTGATAAAGGGAGCCTGGGCCAGGCGGGCCAGGCGTCTGGCAATCTCTGTCTTCCCGACACCGGTAGGGCCAATCATAATTATGTTCTTGGGAGCCACCTCGTCCCGGAGTTCGGCTGAAAGCTTCTGGCGGCGCCAGCGGTTTCGCAGAGCTATTGCCACTGACTTCTTGGCTTCATCCTGGCTGATGATATACTTGTCCAGTTCCTTAACAGTCTGCTTGGGAGTTAAAGTATCATTCATAGCTCTTCTACCACTATCTGATCATTGGTATAGATGCAGATGGATGCGGTGATGAGAAGGCTCTGGCGAACAATCTCCTTTGCTGAAAGGTCGGAATATTTAACCAGGGCCCGGGCGGCGGCCAGGGCATAGGGGCCACCGGAGCCGATAGCTAAGACTCCATCATCAGGCTCGATTACATCCCCGTTTCCGGAGATGACAAGAGAATGTTCCTTATCAGCTATGGCCAGAAGTGCTTCCAGGCGCCTCAATATCTTGTCCGTCCTCCACTCCTTGGCAAGTTCCACTGCGGCCCGACACAGGTCGTTACCATACTGCTCAAGTTTTCCCTCAAATTTTTCAAAAAGGGTGAAGGCATCAGCAGCCGTCCCGGCAAAGCCAGTTAAGACCTTCCCCTCAGCCATCCGGCGCACTTTATTTGCTCTTGCCTTCATAATGGTCGCCTGATGGGTGACCTGCCCGTCTCCTCCCAGAGATACCTTCCCCTTATGCCTCACAGAGAGAATAGTAGTAGCCCGATACATAATTTATCTCCTTAATTTTGCCTCCATATCTTATAAGCAATGGCTATCCTTGTCAAGCATATTCAGGCTTTGCATTTTCAAGCTCTGGGGTGAGCCCTGTCGTAGATGGTCTTTAGTCTCTGAGTGGTTACATGAGTATAGATTTGAGTAGTAGAGAGGTTAACATGTCCAAGGAGTTCCTGGATAGCTCTTAGGTCTGCCCCTGCATTGAGTAGATGAGTGGCAAAGGTGTGCCTGAGAGTGTGAGGGCTGATACTAAGCTGGGAGGAAATTTTTTGGATATATTTCCTTACTATCCGAATAATGCTGATGCGGGTAAGCCTCCCTCCCCAGTTATTCAGGAAAAGAGCATCCTTATCTTCTGAGATATCGCTCCTTCGCCTCATGGGTAGCTGTGGACGCTTCTCCAGGTATTTCCCGATGGCCTTTAGGGCCTTCTCGCCGATGGGAGTTAATCTCTCCTTCCTTCCTTTTCCCATTACTTTCAATGCTCCACCAATAAAATCTATCCGTCCTGCATTCAGGCTAACCAGTTCGCTCACCCGCATCCCGGTGCTGTAGAGGGTCTCCATGATGGCTCTATCCCTTAATCCAAGCACTTCATCCTGAGAAGGAGCCTCCACTAATTTTGTCACCTCGTTTAAATCCAAGAATTTGGGAAGCCTCTTCTCTATGCGGGGACTCCTTATTCCGGCTGTTGGGTCAGAGGACAGGTAACCTTCCCGGCAGAGGAATTTGAAGAAAGAGCGAAGGCAAGATAATTTCCTGGCCACCGTTCTTCGGCTAACACCTATTCCCTGTAAATAAGCCAGGTGCTCCCGCATAGTCAGATAGTCTATCTGGTTCAGACTGCCAGGGTCAGAGAAGCCACCGCTGGACTTCAAAAATAGAGAGAACTGTCTCAGGTCACCCCGATAACTCTTCAGCGTATGGGAAGACAGGTTTCGCTCAATCCCTAAGTAATTCATGAACTTCTTTATATAATCTTCCATCCTTACTCATCCTTGACATCTTCTTTTTCCTTGTATCCACACTCCTTGTCAGCGCATTGATAAGAGACCTGACCGGCTCTGCCTCTCCGCTCTACTAAAAACTTTGCCCCACAGTCTGGACATTCCTTCTGCACAGGCTTATCCCAGAGGCTAAATTTACAATCAGGGTATCTATTGCAGCTAAAGAAGGTCCTGCCCTTCTTTGACCTGCGCTCTACAATTTGACCGTCGCATCCGGCCTCCGGGCACTGCACTCCGGTAGTTACCGGCTGAGTATATTTACACTTTGGGAAATTTCGGCAGGCTAAGAATCTTCCGTACCTGCCATCTTTCTCCACCATAACGCCACCGCACTGAGGACACTTTTCAGCAGTCACCCTCTCCGGCCGTTTCACCTTCTTCATCTCCCGGGTAGCCTTAACAAGGGTGAGCATGAAAGGCTCATGGAAGTCTCTGAGCAATTTCACCCAGTCCACTCTTCCTTCCTCAACTTCGTCTAAGCCCTGTTCCATATTAGCTGTAAATCGGACATCTAAGACTTTTGGAAAGTGAGCTACTAAAAGGTCGGTTACTGTCCGGCCCAGCTCAGTGGAAAAGAACCTGCCCTTGAGTTTCTCCACATAACGGCGGCTCTGAATGACCTGAATGATGGGAGCGTAGGTGCTTGGTCGACCAATACCTTCTTCCTCCAGGGCCTTGACCAGGATGGCCTCTGAGAACCTGGGTGGCGGCTTGGTGAAGTGTTGCTCTGGTAGAAGCTCAAGGAGAGTTAGCTTTTCCCCGATTTCGAGCGCCGGCAAAATCTTCTCCTTCCCATCTTTGCTCTCTTTCTCCTCTCTGTTCTCCCCTTCGGGTGTCTCCTCCCGGCTCTCTACATAAACAGCCATGAACCCTTTGAATTTAATCTCAAGTCCAGCAGCTCTTAAGAGGAACTTTCCTGCCTCTATGTCCGCCGTGGTTATTTTGAGCATGGCAGGCTTCATCTGACTGGACAGGAAGCGAGTCCAGATCAGTCTATACAACCGGTATTGCTCAGGAGTTAGAAAGGCTTTGACCCTTTCTGGCTCCCGATAGATGCTGGTGGGGCGAACAGATTCATGAGCTTCTTGAGCGCCCTTCTTTGACTTGTATCGAGGTGGGGTAGGGGGGGCGAAATTAGCTCCAAATTTCTCCTTGATATAGGTGGAAGCCTCTCCTTGAGCCTCACTCGCAATCCGGATAGAATCGGTCCTCATATAGGTAATAAGACCGATACTTCCTTCTTCACCAACTTCCAGACCTTCATAGAGTTGCTGGGCTATACGCATTGTCTTAGAAGCGCTGAAATGGAGTTTTCGGGAAGCCTCCTGCTGAAGATAGCTGGTGGTGAAGGGAGGGGAAGGGTACCTTTTCTGATCCTTTGTCTTTATATCCTTGACAAAAAAATCTTCCTTTCTGAGTTCATCTACTATCTTCTTAGCTTGCTCTTCGCTGGTAATCTTCGCCTTCCTGGAATCAATCTTCTCTAACTTGGCCTCAAACTGTTTACCGTCAGTTTTCTTGCCCCTTAGTTTCGCTGTCACTGACCAGTATTCTTCGGGAACAAATGCGTCTATCTCTATCTCCCGCTCGCAGATGAGACGAACAGCTACCGATTGCACTCTCCCGGCACTCAGTCCTCGTCCAACTTTCCTCCAGAGCAGGGGACTTAACTTGTATCCAACAATCCTATCTAATATTCTCCTTGCCTGCTGGGCATTGACCTTGTTTAGGTCTATCCGGCCAGGATTCTTAACTGCCTCCTGGATGGCTCCCCTGGTTATCTCATGGAAGACTATGCGGTAGATGCTGCCCTTTTTCGGGAGAAGCTCAGCTAAATGCCAGGCTATAGCTTCCCCTTCCCGGTCCGGGTCGGGAGCTAAGAGTATCCTGTCTGCCTCCTTAGCCTTCTTCTTAATCTCTTTAATTACCTTCGTGCGACCAGGAACAGTGACATACTCCGGTTGGAAATTATTCTTCACATCTACTCCAAACTTGCTCTTGGGGAGGTCGCGCACATGTCCCGAGCATGACTTCACCTCAAAATTAGAACCCAAGAATTTATTAATCGTCCTGGCCTTGGCCGGGGATTCTACAATTACCAATGACTTAGCCATAAGCCCTTTTCTTCTCTCTTTTTTCTTCTTACTTTTCCTCATTGTATTCAATTATCCTTTTCACTTTTCTTCCAATCCATAGAATCGTCAACCAATTCGCCAACTAAATCATCAACCTTAGGCAATGAAACAATTTTATTTGTATATCTAAATCTTGGCTTAAACATCTTTGCCTCTACCTGGACTTTAGGCTCTCATAAACATTTTCCCTGGTAGTTCCTTCACAAACTTCTTTATCTGGAGCATCAATAGGGTTGCGGAAACCTTGCTGGCTGGCAATCTGCTTTCCTGAATCAGAGTATCAATATGCCGGGGTTCATCAGATAAAAGTTCATAGACTTTCTTCTCGTTCTCTTTCAGGGGAGGGGGAGGCAATTTCCCTGCGTTTCTTTCTCCCGGCCTCTTTGATTCCGCCCTTGTCCCTTCTCCCGGGGTTGCCGGCACCTGTAGATTTTCCATTATCGGCTCAAGTTCCTCAATTATGTCCTTACCGGTAGCCACAAGCTTGGCTCCTTGCTGAATGAGCCGATTTGTGCCCTGGCTGGTTACAGAATCTATCTTTCCCGGGAGAGCGAACACTTCTCGTCCCTGCTCCAGGGCGCAGTCAACCGTGATTAGGGCACCGCTACGCTGGGCGGCCTCCACCACTACCACTCCTAAGGAAAGCCCGCTGATGATTCGATTCCTCTTAGGGAAATTTCCCCTGTCCGGCTTGGTAGACATGGGGAACTCAGAAATGACTGCTCCACTCTTAGAGATTTCCTCCATCAAGTTCTTATTCTCAGGAGGATAGACTACATCCAGGCCACTTCCCAGGACGGCTATAGTGCGCCCTTTCGCTGCCAGGGCTCCCTTATGGGCGGCTGAATCTATTCCCCGGGCCATGCCGCTTACCACCGTTAGGCCTCTTCCTGCAAGCTCCCGGCCCAATCTCTCAGCGGTCATCCTTCCGTAGATAGAAGGCCGGCGAGAGCCGACAATGGCAATGGGGACCTGGTCAGCGGGAAGGAACTCACCTTTCACATAGAGGACTAAAGGGGGATCAAATATCTTGGACAGAAGCTGGGGGTAAGATTTATCTTCCATAATTATTACCTTAACTTTGTGCTTCTCTATAAGAGCAAACTCTTTTTCTAAGTCAATATATTTATTCCAGTTAGCTGTCCTCCCGGCCAGTTCCCCTCCAATGCCGGGAACCTCCTTTAACTGCTTGTAGGGAGCCTCTAAGGTAGCCTTTGGGCTTCCAAAGCGGCGAAGCAGTAGCCTCATTCTCTGCGTTCCCAGCCCGTAAATTGCATTTAAGGCAAGCCAGTATCTTAGATCGTGCATGCACATAATATATCAAGCTGGAGTTGGAAAGTAAAGGGAAAAGCAAGCGGCTGCTGATTATCGCCCGATTATCATTGACAGAGAATTGTCTATCGGATATACTGAAAGAAATTATAAACCAGAAGAGGCCATAGAGAAAATTTATTTTGAAAATCTCTCTGGTTGAGGTTTTTCTTGAATTGAGGAGGAGATAGCAGTGGATTCGAAACTGAAGTGGAAGATTTTTCTCATCTTAGCCATCATCTTCATAGCCGGCTACTATACTTATGCCAATATCAGATGGTATAGGTTGGATGAGAGGGAAAAAGAGCTGAGTGAGTTAGTCAGCAAGGCGGAGTTGGCCAGGAAGGCAGAGTTAGCCAAGAAGGGGAAGATAAGACTGACCGATGAAGAAGAGAGAGTTCTGGAAAGACTAACTGACCTGGAGAAGAAAAGGTTCCTTCGATTGGGTCGGCTGAAGGACCGAAGCCTCAATTTAGGTCTGGATCTGCAGGGGGGTATGCACTTAGTCTTAGAAGTTGATACGGATAAGGTTTTAGAGAACGAGGTCAACCGTGAGGTGAAGGCCCTGGAGAAGCGTCTGAAAAAGATGGAAGGAGTTAGCTTCACTATAAAGAAGGTGAGTAAGGATACAGTCTCT
This sequence comes from bacterium, assembly GCA_023130215.1. Lineage (GTDB taxonomy): Bacteria > NPL-UPA2 > NPL-UPA2 > NPL-UPA2 > JAGMAN01 > JAGMAN01. Next base: position 3,214 of record JAGMAN010000036.1, on the reverse strand, counting down.
CTCGAACTAACTAAGGCTGAAGACTATGAAGAGGCAGAGAAAATCATCAAGGGATACGGGGTCTGGAACGTAGAGAGCAAAAGTGATATCAGAATGGCGCTCACCTATGGCCGACTCCGGGCCAGGCGAATAAAGCTAAATGCCCGGGAGCAGGCCCTGGAGACCATTCGCAGAAGAGTGGATGAATTTGGAGTGGCTGAACCTTCCATCCAGCCTGAAGGCGATAGGCGTATAATCATTCAGCTTCCCGGAATGAAGGACCCGGAGAGAGCCAAGCGGATAATTGGCCGCACTGCCTTTCTGGAATTTAAGCTAGTGGCGGATATAGCAATTGCTAAGGAGATAATTTCTAAGATTGATAAGGTGCTAAAGGATGAAGAAGATAATCCCTTCTCCTCAAAGTTGAGGTATGCGCCAGGCACAACTAGGGAGGAGGGTGTTGCTTATGAACTGATAGAAGTTTTAGAAAAAGATGTCAACTGGATGCAGTCTATTCTGAAAGAAGAATATATAGCTAACTTAGTCCCGAAGAGATACTGCTTTGCTTTCAGTGAGGTTCGTGAGGAGGAGGGAGTGAGATACAGAAACCTATACCTATTAAAGAGAGAGGCAGAGCTCACCGGGCACCTGTTAGCCAATGCCTCTCCGGGATTTGGTCAGCTTAATGAACCAATTGTGCACTTAGAATTTAAGAGAAGGGGCGGCCTGATAATGTCCAGGATCTCCCGCCGGGCTGAGAGACAGTATAATGAAGAGCGCAAGGTCACTTTCCTGGCCATCGTTTTAGATGGGGCAGTCTATTCGGCTCCCCTTATGAAGGTGAGAGTTAGTCATAGTCCCATTATTGAGGGTAACTTCACCCAGGAGGAAGCAAATGACCTGTCTCTTGTTCTTCGGGAGGGTGCTCTGCCTGCCCCGGTTACCATTGAGGAAGAGAGGACAGTGGGCGCTTCCCTGGGAGAAGATTCCATTAGAGCCGGGGTGAGGGCGGCTATCATCGGCCTCATAGTGGTTTCGGTCTTCATATCTATCTACTACCTCAAAGCTGGCCTCATTGCTAATTTCGCTTTAGCCTTAAACCTGATTATTATCCTAACTGTCCTATCAGGTCTCAGAGCTACCCTCACCCTTCCCGGCATAGCCGGAATTATCCTGACCATCGGCATGGCCGTTGATGCCAATGTCCTCATCTTCGAGAGGATAAGAGAGGAAATAAGAGCAGGAAAGACCATCCGCTCCGGTATTGCCGCTGGTTACGGGAAGGCTTTCCTGACTATCCTTGATGCTAATGTCACTACCCTGATTGCTGCCCTGGTCTTATTCAGATTTGGCACCGGTCCCATCCGGGGCTTTGCTACCACTCTGAGCATTGGAATCTTGGTCAGCATGTTTACCGCTATTGTGGTCACCAGGGTTATCTTCGACCTCCTCTGCCGACGAAGGCGCTTCGGCCAGATTAAGATGATGCAACTGGTTGGCGTTCCACGCATAAGTTTCATCCCCAGGAGAAAGATGGCCTTCGCCCTCTCCGGCCTGGTAATTTTAGTAGGAATGGTCTCTTTCTTTGAGAAGGGGGAAGCCAAGAAGGGGATAGATTTCACCGGGGGGACGCTGCTGGTTAGAGGCTTTGAGGAACCGGTGGCCGCTTCCCGGATCAGGGAAGCTCTCTCTGAGCTTGGCTTGGAGGGGAGTGAGATTCAACAGTTCGATGAAGGCAGAGGAGTAATTATCCGGACAAAGATGGGAAAGGGCTATACCACGACGCCCCAAATGGTAGATGATAAACTGAGCAAAACGGCGCAGATAGTAGATGATAAACTAAGGGAGAAGTTCGGAGGTTTACTCAAAGACCCTGGTAAGTTTGGCAAGACCGACATGGTTGGAGCCAAGGTGGGGAGGGAGCTTAAGAAGAAAGCTATCTATGCTTTAGCCGTTGCCCTTGTTCTCATCGTCATCTACATTGCCTGGCGATTTGAGTTCAAGTTTGCTATTGCGGCCATTGTTGCCCTGATGCACGATGTCTTAATTACCGCTGGTTTCATCGCTTTGACCAACCGGCAGTTTAATCTGCCCATTATTGCCGCTCTTCTGACCATCGTTGGCTACTCTCTAAACGATACCATCGTCATCTTCGACCGCATTCGGGAGGACCTTAAGCTGATGCGCAGAGAGAAATATGAGACCATCATAAATATTAGCCTCAACCAGACCTTGAGCCGAACCATTCTCACCTCCCTTACTACTTTCCTCTGTGTTCTCTCCCTCTTTATCCTGGGGGGGGAGGTAATCCATGACTTCGCCTTTGCCCTCATGGTGGGAATTGTGGCTGGAACCTACTCTTCCATCTTCATCGCCAGCCCCATCCTGGTAGAGTGGAAAGCCCGCACAGGTAAGTAGCGAGTGGAGAGTGGTAAGTAGCGAGAAAAAAGATGGAAAAAATCTGGAACATTGCCTCCCGTGAAACGGACTTAGAGAGACAACTATCAAAAGAACTGGAGGTATCTCCAATAATTTCCCGCCTGTTAATGAATCGGGGCATAAGGGACAGCCATCAGGGCAAAATTTTCCTCTCTCCTGAACTGGACCAGCTTCACGACCCTTTTCTCTTGAATGATATGAGCAGAGCCGTAGTTACGATAAGGGAAGCGGTAAAGGCAGGCAAGAAGATTCTCATCTATGGAGACTATGATGCAGATGGGATAACGGGGGTAGTTCTTCTCTTCCTAATTATTCAAAGAATGGGTGGAGCGGTCTCTTACTATATACCTCACCGGATAAAGGAAGGTTATGGACTGAATAAAGGAGCGACGGAGAAAGCTTCTCAGGAAGGGATTAGCCTGATCATTACGGTAGACTGCGGGGTCAACGGCTTAGAGGAGGTGGCTTATGCCCATGAGCTGGGAATAGAAGTAATCATTACTGACCATCATGAGGCAGGAGAGAACTTGCCCCGCGGAGTTGCAGTTATCAATCCCAAGCGTAGAGATTCCTCTTATCCATTTAATGGACTGGCTGGGGTTGGAGTAGCTTTTAAGTTAGCCCAAGCTCTCCACGATGAAACTAAAGATTCTCATCTCTCAACTTCTCTTCGGGAGCACCTGGATTTAGTGGCTTTGGGAACAATTGCCGATATGGTTCCTTTAACCGGAGAGAACAGGATTTTAGTCAAATACGGACTTAAGGCGCTCGCTCAGACCGAAAGACCGGGACTCCG